>NZ_JBSFNS010000103.1:0-29814 GCF_053587275.1 Amycolatopsis sp. NPDC003676 | reverse complement strand
TTCTTGATGCCGCGATACCGGTCGTCGTCCGAATAGATCGTCGTGTTCCACTGGTCGTGCGAGCGCATCGTGCCCAGCGCGAGCGTGCCGGCGGCCCACGCAACCATGGGCGCAATGTCGCCGCCAGGCGACGAGCCGAGACCTCACCCCAACCGCCGCCCAAGATCCTCCCGGCCATTCCAAGCCGTCATCAACGCATAAACCAAACAAGTCACCAGCGGCGCGGCCAGCACCACCCACCCGGTCTCGATCCGAGGTGCCTGCTCGATCACCGCCCCCAACGCGGGCGGCGCATCCACCGAATACTTCGAGTTGGCGAACGCAGGCCCCATCTGCGTCCCCAGCCAAGCCGCGACCAACGCCCCACCAGCCGCCGCCACCAGCACCACCGGCCCACGCCGCTCCCGCAGGAACCACACGACGAGCCCGATCAACAGCCCAGTAGCCATCGCCAAAAACCCGAACACCGCGAGATCGTCAAACCGATGCCAACTCTCCAACTCCAACGGCGCCAGCTGACCGTTAGTGCTGATCACCCGCACCCGCTCGGCCGGAGCCAGAAGAGACCACAACCAGCCCATCGGAATCCCCAGCAACGCAGCCGTCGACAACACACTCACCGCAGGCAGAAGATCAGCCTTCACCACCACCCGAGGACGCTGCGGCGGAAACAACACCGGCACCGACCACCCCTCGGCAACCGCCGACGACCGATGCGCCGCCTTTCCCGCGGAATCGACCACCGGGGACTCCCTTCTGTATTTTCTGCCGCGACTTCGTCGCGGCGGAGAAATCGCCTTCATCCGGTTTCTTCCCTCCCGATCCGCTCGGCCCGGGGGGCCGATCGGATCGCTCAGTCCAGAAACCGGGGCGATTTCTCGGTGGGGGCGAGTTGGGGTTTCAAGGTACTTGGCATCAGCCGGGTCTGCGCGGAAGGCCAGGGAGTGTCATGGGTGGTTGAACCGCGGAGCGGTGATTGAGCGCGAGAGCATCAGTTTTGGGTGGAGGCGGCGGCGGTGAAGGCTTCTGGGTCGAATTCGCCGCCGAACCACGGGGACAGGCCCAGGCGGGCCTGTTCGGTGAAGGTCTCGCGATCGGCGGTGCCCAAACCGGCGGGAAGGGCACCCAGCAGAGGGGCGCCAGCGGCAACCGGCAAGTCGCGGAGGTTTTCCAGGGCGGCCAGGTCGGGAGCGGCGGGCCAGGAGCCGATGATGACGCCCACGACGTTCAGGCCCCGCCGGGTAGCGACTTCGGCGGTCAGCGCAGTGGTGTTGAGCGTGCCCAGTCCGGCTTGAGCAACGAGGACCACCGGCGCGCCCAGGGACCAGGCGGCATCCGCCAGCGTGCTCCCCTGTGCGTCGAACCGGACCAGCAAGCCGCCCGCGCCCTCGACCAGGGTCAGGTCGTGCGTGGCGTCCAGCTCGCTCGCGGCGGCGGCGATCTCGCCGGGGCCGACAGTCGGGAGCCCGGAGCGGCGGGAAGCGGCCTCCGGGGAAAGCGGATCCGGGTAACGCCGCAGTTCGCGGATCGTCAGGTCCTTGCCCGCCAGCCGCACCACCTCGGCGAGGTCGCCTGCCTCCCCGGGGAGCACGCCGGTCTGTGCGGGTTTCAGCACCGCGACGCGTTGTCCCTGTGCGAGGGCCAGCGCCGCGATCGCCGCGGTGGCGACCGTTTTGCCGACGTCGGTCCCGGTTCCGGTCATCACGAGCGTCGTCACGAGCCATCAAGATATTGCCGTGCTCCCCGATGTCAACACTCGGGGCTCCCTCGCGCGCACCGGAGGGCACGCGCGAGGGCCCCGAGTCAGCCGGCCGGAGCCGCGGCGGGCGCTCCGGCGGCCACGAACTCCCCCTTCGCCGGGTCGGCGAGATACACCTGCGCCTCGCCGACGTCGAAGTACAGCCCGGTCAGCGCCAGCTCCCCGCGTGCTTCGGCCTCGGCGACCAGCGGATATTGCCGCAGGTGCGTCAACTGCTGCAGGACGTTGTGCAACGCCAGCCGGTCCGGTTCGCGCTCCGGCCGCTCCCCGTCGAGGGTCACCGCACCGGCCCGCTGCCGGCTCGGTTCGGCGTGCACCAGCCAGGTCGCCAGCGCGGTGTCCGCGGGCGGACCGCTGGCCAGCGCGCCCATCGCACCGCACGACGAGTGCCCGCACACCACGATTTCCCGTACTCCCAGCACCCCGACCGCGAATTCGATCGCCGCGTTGGTCGACGGATCGGCCTGCCCCGGCGGCACCAGGTTGCCGATGTTGCGGATGGTGAACAGGTCGCCCGGACCGGACGTGGTGATCAGGTTCGGCACGATCCGCGAATCACCGCAGGTGATGAACAGCGTGTGCGGCTGCTGAGCGTGCGCGAGCCCGCTGAGGACGTCCTTCAGCAGCGGCGCGGCCCGGCGCTGGAATTCGGTCGCGCCCCGGTGCGTGCGCTGCCCGGGAACCCGCACGTCCGCGGCCTGCCAAGCCGACCACGGAGCCAGCCACCTCGGCATCGCGCCGGCCGCCGCGGTGCGCCGGAGCGTCGGGCGGCCCTCCTTGCCCTTGGCGAACCACGGATGCCCGATCTCGTCGACGACCACCGTGCCGCCAGCGCGTTCGTGCGCCTGCTGCCAGGCGGAAAGGCTTTCGAACGCCGCGTGGTCGAGGTAATCGGCGACCAGCTCCAGCGTCACCTTCGACCCCTCCGGAATCGTGCCCAGCACCTTCGTCAACCGCGGCACCGACAGGAACGTCAGCACACCTTCGACGATCACGCGCCATTCGCCGCTGTGCTGCTCGGCATGCACGCCCGACCACACGGTGCGACGCAGCATCAGCAGCACGGCCAGCACGATCCCGGCGAGCACGCCGGTCAGCAGGTCGAACACGACCACTCCGGCGACGGTCACCAGGTAAAGCGGCAGATCCCCATGTCGCAGCACTTGCCGCAGATGCCCGGGATTCACCAGTTTCGCGCCGACGTGCACGAGCAACCCGGCGAGCGCGGCCAGCGGAATCGACTTCAGCACCCCGGCGAGCGCGACCACGAACACCAGCACCCACACGCCGTGCAGGATCGCCGAGGCCCGCGTGCGCGCCCCGGCCGCGACGTTCGTGGAACTGCGCACGATCACGCCGGTGACCGGCAGCCCGCCGAGCGCGCCGGACACCATGTTCGCCGCGCCCTGGCCGATCAGCTCGCGGTTCAGGTTGGCGCGCGGACCGTTCTGCAGTTTGTCGACCGCGACCGCGGACAGCAGGCTCTCGACGCTGGCGATCAGCGCGATCGTGACCACCGCGACCGCGACCTGGCCCCATCCGCCGTCCGGCAGCTGCGGCGCGAAGCGGATCTGCAGCAGATCGCCGGACAGTTCGACGCGCGGCAGCGTCATCCCGGCGGCAAGGGACACGAGCGTCGCGACGGCGATCGCCGCGAGCGGGCCGGGGATTTTCCTGACCGCGGCGGGAAGTTTGGGCCAGGCGAGGAGGATGGCGAGGGTCAGGACGCCGATCAGCGCGGCGGCGTCGTGGTGGGCAGCGATCTGCGCAGGCAGCTGGGCGATGTTCTCCAGCGCCGAACTCTGCGCCTTCCCGCCGAACAGCACGTGCAACTGGCCGAGAACGATCGTGATGCCGATCCCGGCGAGCATCCCGTGCACGATCGCCGGCGAGATGGCCAGCGCCGCCCGCGCGACGCGGCTCAGGCCGAACAGGATCTGCAGCGCGCCGGCGAGGACGGTGATGAGGCAGGTGACCGCCCACCCGAAGGTGGAAATCGTCTCGGCCATCAGCACGGTGAGCCCGGCCGCTGGCCCGCTGACCTGCAGCGGAGAGCCGCCGA
Organism: Amycolatopsis sp. NPDC003676; assembly: GCF_053587275.1. Taxonomy (NCBI): domain Bacteria; kingdom Bacillati; phylum Actinomycetota; class Actinomycetes; order Pseudonocardiales; family Pseudonocardiaceae; genus Amycolatopsis; species Amycolatopsis sp. NPDC003676. Next base: position 25,993 of record NZ_JBSFNS010000103.1, on the reverse strand, counting down.
GGGCACCGGCGACCACGCCGCCGACGACGGCGGCGATCAGCCCGGCGACGATCGGCGCGCCGGACGCGAGGGCGATCCCGAGCGAAAGCGGGACCGCGACGAGGAAGACCACGAGCGAGGCGGGCACGTCGTGGCGAAGCACGGCAAGTCGTCTCATGATCACCAGGAAACCTGGATCCCTGTGAAATGTCCGCTATGTCCCACTCTATGGAGTGGATCTTTATCGAATTACCCACGATCGGGTTGCGTGACTAGGCTCGAACCACTACGCGCAGCCACGCCTAACCCGAAGTAACCTCAGGCCTTCGCCGCGGCGGCGTGCATCGCCGACGTGACCACCGCCAGGTCGGCCTCGGTGCTGATGTACGGCGGCATCGCGTAGATCAAATCCCGGAACGGCCGGAGCCACGCGCCCTCAGCCGTCACCACCTCGGTCGCGACGCCCATGTCCACCTCGTGATCGAGCTGCAGCACGCCGATCGCGCCCAGCACCCGCACATCCACGACGTGCGGCAGCTCCCGAGCCGGCTCGAGTCCTTGGCGCAGCGCGGTTTCGATCCGGGCCACATCGGACTGCCATTGGCCCTCAGCCAGCAAACCGAGCGAAGCGTTGGCGACCGCCGAAGCCAGCGGATTTCCCATGAACGTCGGGCCGTGCGCGAGCACCGGCAGCTCGCCACGCGTGATGCCGTCGGCGATTTCGGGCGTGCACAATGCGGCGGCCATCGTGAGGTAGCCGCCGGTGAGCGCCTTGCCGACGCACAGCACATCGGGCGTCACGCCGGCGTGCTCGGCCGCGAAAAGCCTTCCAGTACGGCCGAATCCGGTCGCGATCTCGTCGAACACCAGCAGCACGTCGTGCTCACGAGTCAGCTCGCGCAGCGCACGCAGGTAATCGGGATGGTGAAACCGCATGCCGCCCGCGCCCTGCACCACCGGTTCCACGATCACCGCGGCCAGTTCGTCCGCGTGCTGCTCGATCGCCTTCGCCAGTCCGTCCACATAGGACTGATCGACCGGAGTGTCGAAACCGGACGGCGGCGACGGCACGAAAACCTGTTCCGGCAGCACTCCGCGCCACAGCGAATGCATGCCGCCGTCCGGATCGCAGACGCTCATCGGCGTGAACGTGTCGCCGTGGTAGCCGCCGCGCCACGTCAGCAGCCGGTGTTTGCCGGGCAGCCCGCGAGAACGCTGGTACTGCAGGCACATTTTCACCGCGACCTCGACCGAAACCGAGCCCGAATCGCACAGGAAGACGTGCTCGAGCCCGTCCGGAGTCATCTCGACCAACGTCTTCGCGAGCGTGATCGCCGGTTCGTGCGTGAGCCCGCCGAACATCACGTGGCTCATCCGCCCGGCCTGCTCAGCCAGCGCCGCGTCGAGCACCGGGTTCCGGTAGCCATGCACCGCCGCCCACCAGGACGACATGCCGTCGACCAGTTCCCGTCCGTCGGCGAGCTTCAGCCGCACCCCGCTCGCCTCTTCCACGAGGAGAGGCGGCACGCGGCCCGGCATGGGCGCGTAGGGATGCCACACGTGCGCGGCGTCGAGGGCGAGGAGATCGGCAGCACTGGGTTCCACCCGCCGACCCTAACCGGGCAGCGGGCGGAACCGCAGTGACAGCCGCTACGCCCCGTTCAGCCGCACCGGCAGCGCCAGCACGCCGTGCACCAGCGAACTCGGCCGGTAGACGATGTCCTCGGCGGGCACGGCCAGGCTCAGCTCCGGGAACCGCGCCAGCAGCGAGCCCAGCGCGATCTGCGCCTCCAGCCGGGCCAGCGGCGCGCCGACGCAGTAGTGGATGCCGTGCCCGAACGCGAGGTGCCCGCCGGGCGGCCGAGTGACGTCGAGCGTGTCCGGGTCGGGGAACTTCTCCGGGTCGCGGTTGGCCGCCAGCAGCGAAATCTGCAGGAACTCGTCGGTCGGGACGGTGACGCCGCCCGCCTCGATCTCCTCGACTGTGAAGCGCAGGGTCGCGAAGTTGATCGGCCCGTCGAACCGGAGGAATTCCTCGACCGCACCCGGCAGCAAGCTCGGGTCGGCACGCAGTTTCTCCGCCTGTTCGGGCGCGCGCAGCAACGCGAACGTGGCGTTGGCGATCAGGTTGACCGTCGTCTCGTGCCCGGCGACCAGCAGCAGGAACGCCATCGAGACCAGTTCGTCCTCGTCGAGCGAATCGCCTTCGTCGCTGGCGTGCACGAGGTCCGACAACAGGTCTTCGGCCGGTTCGGCGCGCTTGCTCTCGATCAGCTGCTGCAGGTATTCCTGCATCTCCCGCGCCGCCACGGCCTGGGACTCCGGGTCCACGGAGAACGACAGCAGCGTGTGCGACCAGGCGGTGAACTCGCCGCGGTCCTCGACGCGCACGCCGAGCAGCTCGCAGATGACGGTGATCGGCAACGGCTCGGCGAACGCCTGCACCAGGTCGACCTGCTCGTGCTGGGCCATCTCGTCCAGCAGCGAATCGGCGATCTCCTGGATCCGCGGCCGCAGCCGCGCCACGGTGCGAGAGGTGAACGCCTTGTTCACCAGCTTGCGCAGCCGGGTGTGGACCGGCGGGTCGCTGTTGAGCATGTGCCGGGTGAGCAGGTTGCCGAAGTCCGGCGCGTCGATCTCTTGGCCGACCTTCGCCGCGTACACCCGCTGCACTTCGGCGCTGTCCTTGCTGACGCGCGGATCGTTGAGCAGCTCGCGCGCCTTCTCGTATCCGCTGACCAGGTAGGACGGGATGCCGCGCCGGGCGGTCATCGGGCACACCGCGCCGGATTCGCGCCGCCGCGCCAGCCATTCGTGCGGGTTTTGCCAGAATTCCTCGTCCGCCAAAGGAAGTTCCTCGGCGTGTTCGTCGACACTCACTGCTGGGACCCCCAGTGCAGTTCGGTCAGCGTTCGGCCAATGCCGCCTCGACGCGCTCGACCACTTGTTTCCAATATGCCCGCTGTTCGGCCTTCTCCGCCACGTCCGCGAGCTGCTCCTGGCGGATCTTCAGCGTGCTGCGCTTGCCGAGGTCCGCGACTTCGAGCTCCAGCAAGGAATCGTGGTCCCAGTCCGTCGGACGCCAGGTGAGCCGCAACAGGTCCTCGGAATAGCTGCGGATCTCGCCGGTGGTGCCGTGTTCGGTCTCGTATCCGGCCCCGCGTTCGCGCGGCAGCTCGACGCCAGGGCCGAGCCAGATCTCCACTCCGTCCCCCACCAAGAACTCCCATACCCGGCTGCCCGGGTACGGCATCGTGCGGGAAACGGCTGTCTCCCAACCACTCCGCCCGGTCTTGCCCTCCTCGTTGGCCATGCCGCCATCATGGCATCGAGGACCGACGGAAACCGGTGCGGGATCATGCGATCGTGCGCTACCGCCCCATCTCCCCCGACGCCCTCGCCGCCGAGCTGACCGAGCGCGTCGACGCGCTCACCCACCGCAGACGAATCGCGGTCGCGATCGACGGCGCGGCCGGGACGGGCCCGCTCGCCGAGGCGTTGACCGACCCGCTGAAGCTGCTCGGCCGGGCCGCGCTGCGCGTGCCGGCCACCGGATTTTTGCGACCGGCGTCACTCCGTTTCGAGCACGGGAAACAAGATCCGGACGCCCGGTATACCGATTGGCTCGATGTGGGCGGTCTGCGCCGGGAAGTCCTGGACCCGCTGGCCGACGACGGCAGCGGCGAAGTCCTGCCCGCGCTGTGGGACGCCGAACGCGACCGCGCGACCAGGCTGCCGCGCGTCCCGGTCCCCGACCGCGGCGTCGTAGTGGTCGATGGAGAGTTCTTGCTGGGCGCGGGATTGGCGTTCGATTTCGTGGTGCATTTGTGGCTTTCGCCGGGTGCCCTGCGCCGCCGCGTATCCGAAGAATGGGCACTCCCCGCTTACGAACGCTACGAGAACGAAGTCGACCCGAGCGCCCTCGCGGACGTCGTGGTCCGCGTGGACGACCCGCGCCACCCCGCGATTTACGAACCCTGATCCCGGGTCAGCGGACCGCCGCCACCGGATCGCCGTCCAGGAGCGTCGAGAGGCGCTTCGCCATCGTGTCCCACCGCCAGTTCTCAGCGACCCACGAACGGCCCGCCTCGCCCATCCTGCGGGCGCGCACCGGGTCGGACAGCAGCGCCACCAGAGTCTCCGCGAGCTGTCCCGGGTCTCGGCCGTCGACCACGTGGCCGGTCACCTCGTCCAGCACCGCCTCCGGCGCCCCGCCGGACGTGCCCGCGACCACCGGCAGCCCGGTCGCGGACGCCTCCAGATAGACGATGCCGAGCCCTTCCACGTCGAGCCCCTTGCCGCGCGTGCGGGCAGGCATCGCGAAGACGTCGCCCGCGTTGTAGTGCGCGGGCAGTTCCTCCCACGGCACCGAGCCGGTGAAGACCACGTCGTCGGTGACATTGAGCGCCTCGGCCAGCTGGATAAGCCGCTTGCGGTACGGACCTCCGCCGACGAGCAGCAAGGCCGCGCCGGGCGCGCGCTCGCGGATCGCGGGCAGCGCGGAGATCAGCATGTCCTGTCCCTTGCGCGGAACCAGCCGCGAGACGCATACGATCGTCGGCCGATCGCCAAGACCGTGCCGGGCGCGGATCTCTTCACGGCCAGCCGGATCCGGCGCGAAAACCGTGGTGTCGACGCCGCTCGGCAGCATTTCCAGCCCAGCGTGCCGACCAAATGCGGCGGCGAACCGATTGCGGGTGTACTTGCTGACGTACGTGACCACGTCGACGGTCTCGCCGATCCGCCGCAACGCCTGCCGCGAGCCCGGAAGCATCGACCAGCCGACTTCGTGCCCGTGCGTTGAAGCGACGATCCTGCGCGCGCCCGCCTGCCGCAGCGGGTGGCCAAGCAGCGCGAGCGGGGCGGCCGCGCCGAACCAGACGGCCTCACAGCCGCGAGCGCGCATGATCTGCTTCGCGCGACGCAGGACGTCCGGCGTGGGCAGCATCAGCGACGTCGGATGCCGCACGACTTCGAACGGAGCGGCCGCGTCGAACTCGACGTGCGAACCGCTGCTGCGCTCCCAGGACGGCGCGTAGACGACGAGGTCGTCCGCGGGCAGCCGGGTGGCCAGCGAATTGAGGTAATTCTGGATGCCCCCGGGGCGCGGCGGGAAGTCGTTCGTCACGAGCAGGGTCCTCAGCACCCCCGCAGGCTACCGACGGGCGGTTTCGCGGGAGCGGGCCGGTGAAGCGAGAACGCCTTGCCGGGTACTTGCCCACCGGCGAACAATGCGGTGGTTACCGGTCGGAGACTCGGTCATCGCGACGATGGAGTGCGCCGCGTAGCGCGCTCGTGATCCCGCGTTGCAACCTCCGCAAGATCTTGATCGTCTCCTCGTCCGAAAAGCCGGTCGTGACCGACCAGTCGATGCCGGACCCGAACACGTCGCTGGCGAACACGATTTCGGCGGACACCAGCAGCCGTCGCCAGTCCGGAACGCTGAGCGGCTCACCGGCGGAGAGCGCTGCTTGCAGGCGCCGCCCGTCCTCGTACAGACCAGCCAGGCCCTGGAAGCCCATCGCCACCGCGAGTTCCTCGGTGCAATGCGCTGGCCCGCTCCACTCACCCAGTCCACGAGACAGCACGGCGCGCTCGTCGTCAGCCAGCTCGATCGCCACCAGTTCGTTCACCGGCGAATCATGCCCCGAACGCCCACGCCACCATCAGCGGGAACTCTTCGCGCCAGAACGCGCCACCGTGCGATCCGGCTCGCTCGGTCAAGACGACGTCCGCCCCGGCGTCGCGCAACGCGTCCGCCCACCGGGTCGCGTTCTGGAGGAAGAACGGTTCCTGCGTGCCAGCGACGAAATACGTGCGCGGAAGCGTCGGCAGGTCAGCGGGCGGTCGATAACCGCCTCCGGGCGAGGCGCACAAAACCGTGCCGTAGCCGTCCGGATGCCGAAGCCCCAGGGCCAGCGCCAATTCTCCACCGGCCGAGACACCGCACACCGCGGTGCGCTCGGCGGGCAACGCCACTCCGAACCTCGATCGCACCCAGTGGCGGACGTCCCGGCGGAAAAACCTCTCGTGCGCCGAGAATCGCTCCGAATCGAAGCCCGGCGAGTACTCCTGAAGCCGCAGGGTTTCATCGGCCGAGCGGTGCACACCGACGATCATCGTGGGCGGCACATCCGCGGCCTCGAGGTCAGTGCCCCACTGCGAGATCAACTCGCCGTCACCGGCGAACACGACCGCCTCGGGCCGATCCGCCGGGACGTAGACCGTGACCTCGCGACCGCCGTCGTATTCGAAGGTCTCGGTGACCAGTTCGCCCGCGAGCGCCATCGTCGGCTCCTCCGGTCAGGCTCGAAGCCAGCGGATTTCCTCGTCGCCGGTTCGCGGTCGGCCGCGAAACGACACCGGGGCGGCACCGCGTCCTGCGGTGCCGCCCCGGCGAGGCGAGAACGTCCGGTCAGGCGACCCGGCGCGCGCCCACGTACTGGCTCTGCAGCGGCGAGATCTTGACGACGTCGCCGGTGGTCGGCGCGTGCACCATCATCCCGTTGCCGATGTACATGCCCACGTGCGAAACCGGCGTGTAGTAGAACACCAGGTCGCCGGGCTGGAGCTGGCTGCGCGGGACCGGCGTGCCGGTCTGGCTCTGCGCCTGGCTCGAACGCGGCAGCGAGACGCCCGCCTGCTTGTAGGCCCACAGCATGAGACCGGAGCAGTCGTACGAGCTCGGCCCGGTGGCACCCCACTCGTAGGGCTTGCCCCGCTGGCTCAGCGCGGCCTGGACGGCGGCCGCCGCGGCCGGGCCGGCGTTCGCGAGGTCCACCGAGATGTCGCCGCCGGTGTCCTTCTGCGCGTTCCGGTCCGCCTGGCTCAGCGCCGACGTGGTCTTCTTCAGCTCGGCGACCTGGTCGTCGAGCGTCTTCTTCTTGGCCGTGATGTCTTCGGTCAGCTTCGCGGCCGCGTCGCGAGCCGCGGTGGCCCGCTGCGCGGCGTCGGCTGCCAGCTTCTCGGCGGCCTTGGCCTGGTCGACCGCGCCCTGGAGCTTCTCGAGCGCGGCGGCCTTCTGCGACGCGATCTGGTCCAGCGCCGCCGAACGGTCGAGGAACTCCTGCGTCGACGTGCCCGCCAGCAGCGCGGACAGCTTGTTCATCTGCACGCCGGACAGGAACGACGCGTTCGCGAACTTGTCGACGTCGACCTTGTACTTCTTCTCGTTCTCGGCGGCCTGCGCGGAGAGGTTGTGGGCGTTGCCCACGTCTCCGTTGGCCTTGTCGAGGTCGCCTTGGCGCGCGGACAGGTCGTCTTTGGCTTTGAGGAGGTCCTCGTTCGCCTTCTCCGCCTGCGCCGCGAGGTCGCGGTACTTGGCGAGAGCGTCCGAACCGGAGTCCGGCGGGGCCTGGAGGACGGGGAGGGGGGAAGCGGCTGCGGTGCCCGCTGGCTGCGCCGCGGTGACGATAGCGATCACCGAGGCGGCCGCGAGGGCGCCTGACACCACGCGCTTGACTGGATGCGACTGCACGGCCGCGCGGGTCTCCTTTGCTCGTCGGGCCGCCGTGGCCGGAACCCCGGCGCGGAAGAGGTCGGGGGCCCTCTTCGCACACGCTGCCCGTCCGCGTTCCGGCCGTCGTGTTCCACAACAGCTTTTCCGCGCACGGTGGTTGGTTCCAGCTCTGACTCCCCGACAAAGCCGAACCGGCGGCGATCCCGCGTCGCCGTCGTCCGACAGCTGCCTGGCGCGAGATCTCGGCCAGGTTACGAAAAGACCGTCGGCGCGTCCACCGGGCCCCCCGTAAAAACTCTCCGTAGTCCGGCGAAACACCATCGGACCAGCAAGGCAGTTCAATGTGACTTAGACCACAAGCTGCGGCAGCACAAACGGCCCTCTCCGTTACTTACCGTTTACCGCACCGAGGCGACCGCTCGGCGAGTCAGTGTCACCCACTGGTGTCACGCCGACCTACTGTCGGTCTCCGGAACCAGGCGCAGCCGCGGCACCATCCCCGCCTCGGCGAGCGCGTCGACAGCTCGCCGTTCGTCCGCGTCCCAGACGAGCCCGACCGGGCGGCCCGAGCAGCACGCTGACCACGCAATCGGCACACGCCGCCCCGCGCACCGCACACCGGTCGCAATCGACGACGAACGTGTCGATGTCCTCGACCGCGACGTCCACCGCACCAGCCGGACGCCGCTCTTCCTGGTGGGAGGTAACGGGTTTCGCCCGCTTCGCGCTCCGCGACGCGCCCGAGCGCCGCCGCGTCGAGCGCCGGGATCGGGCAAGATCGGCAGGCTCACCCGCACCCGCCGGGTCGTCGGCCTCCGTCTCGTCGAGCGCACCAGGCCGCGCCCGCTCCGGCACGGTTGGCGAGCCCACAGCATCAGCTCCTGTTCCCGGCCGCGTCTCTGCTTGCCCCTCGGCATCCGACAGCGGCACCGGCTCGCCCACGCCAACTGAACCCGCGGCATCAGCCGCTTCCTCTGCTCCCGGTAGCGTCCCCGCGCCGATCCCCTCGCCAGGCCGCCGCAAAGCAACAGCCGTCCCATCAGCGCACCCGCCGGAACCAGCCGAAACGCCGCTTTCCCGGCGCGCCTCCAAATCCCGGTCCCGCGTGGCCGGACTCACCTCAGTGGCAAGACTCACCGAAGAACCCGCCCCGCCCGGGTGACCGCCCCGGTCCGGCGGCCGAGACCGCTGAGCCGCCCCGCCGTCGACACCGGCGCCCCGATCCCCCGGACCCGCCGCGAAGCGAACTTCTCCGCTGACCTCAGCCGAGCCCTCCGCACGCACGCCGTAACCGGCCCCGAACCGCTCCTGCTTGTTCTCGCTCATCGCTGAGCCTCCGTTCCTCCGAGAAGTCCCCGGACCGGTTCCGGGAATCGCCTCGGGAACAAACGGTAGGAAGCACCACCGACAATTTTCGGGGCCTGCACGTCGGGCAGGGTCAGACTCGACCCAATCGGCTGACGAGCACGGCCGACGGAGCGGGGTGCGCACCGGCCGCGCGGACCGAATCCGCGACCGCCCGGTCGGACGTCGCGACGACCATCGGACGGCCCTTCGGCTCGGCCGCGACCAGGGACCGGATCACGTCGTCGGCGAGCACCCCACGCTCGGAGAACAGCACTCGCACCCCGCGCGGCACGGCGGCGGGCACCGACAGCACGCCGGCCCCGTCGAAGACCACCGTGACCTCCGCCGACGTGCGCGCCGCCAGCGCCGAGAGCTGATGCACCAGCCGATCTCGCTGGTCGGCCAGCGCCAGCTCCGGATAACCCGTTTTGGTGACGTTGTAGCCGTCCACGATGAGATGGACGTTCGGCAACGCCAGATGCCGGTCGAGCGCCGTGACGTCCTGGATCCGCCCGCCAGGGCCGAGCCCGGACCGCGCGCCGCTCACCATGTCGGCAGGGCGCGCGCCGCGGTCGCCCAAAGCGAGTTCACGACGCAAGCCGTGCACGGCACCGTCGATGGTGTCCACCAGCAACGCCAGCCGGACCTCGTCGGCCTCCCTGGCCTCGCGCGCCGACTGCCGGGCCATCTCCGCGTCCGCGACCGCCCGTTCAGCACGGGCTCGTTCGGAAGCGACCCGGCGGCGTTCCCGGTCGAGCTGCACGTTCAGCGTCTCGATCTCGCGTTGCCGCGTCGCTCCCCCGTCGGCCAGCTCGGTCCGTGCCGCCTCGGCCGCGTCCTTGGCCTGCCGCAGCAGCACGCCCTGCTCACGCAGCCGGCGCAGCAGCTTCTCGACCTCGGCCTCGCGTTCGCCGCGCACGCTCTCGACCGCTCCGCGCGCCTCTTCCAACTCAGCGCGCAGCTCGGCGAGTTCGGCTTCCAGACGTTGATTCCGGGCCAGCGCCGCGTCCCGCTCAGCGCGCAACGCGGTTTCTTCGGCGTTCTTCGCGACCAGCCGCACGCGTCCGGCCGCACCGGATTCACCGAGCAGGACCGCGGCGGCAGCGGCCGCGACGGAGTCCGAAACGTTCGGGTCGAGTGCGTCTGTCCGGTGCTCGCGCAGCCATTCCAAGACCGCGGTACGGAACTGCGCGGAATCCCCCAACGCGGTCAGCAGCGCCGTGCCGCCGAGCTTCGCGCGCTTGGCCGGAGCGAACTTCGCGACCGGCCGCAGCTGCCTCGGCACGTCCGCGACCGGCAGTTTCGCCACCGCGGCCGCAGCCAGTTCGGCGATGCGCTCGCGCACCGCCTCCGGCAGGTTCGTCCACGACGACGGTTCCGGACACGTCCCCGTTTCCGGGACCGCGACGTCCTCCTCCGCCCGCGCCGGAACCGCCGAGGGGCCGACGGCCTCCGCGGCTTCTTCCGGTTCGACGGGCTGAGGGTGCATTGGTCCAGGGTAGGCCCCACCGCCGGATCCCGCGCCGCACCGGCCCGTTCCGCTGGTCACCATCGGGCCACGGGCGGCGCGCGCGAAGATTGTCGGTGGTCGGTCCTACTGTGCGCGATCATGGAGACCCGACCGAGGCCGGACCAGGTTCAGCTGGCGTTCGACGAGCTCGGCACCCCGCTGCGGGACACCACGTTCGTCGTGTTCGACCTCGAAACCACCGGCACCAAGCCCGGCCCGGACGGGATCACCGAGATCGGCGCGGTCAAGGTCCGCGCCGGACAGGTGCTGGGCGAGTTCGCGACGCTGGTCAACCCGGGCACGCCGATCCCGCCGCAGATCGTCGAGCTGACCGGGATCACGCAGGCGATGGTCTACGACGCGCCGCGGATCGAACGCGTGCTGCCCGCGTTCCTGGAGTTCATCGCGGGTGCCGTGCTGGTCGCGCACAACTCCGGCTTCGACACCAGCTTCATGAAGGCGGCCTGCGAGGGACACGGCTACGTCTGGCCGCGCCCCACGGTGGTGTGCACGGTGAAGCTCGCGCGCCGCGTCATCCCGCGCGAAGAAGCGCGCAGCTACCGGTTGTCGTCGCTGTCGATGCTGCTCGGCGCGCGCACCCGGCCGACGCACCGTGCGCTCGACGACGCCCGCGCCACCACCGACGTCCTGCACGCGCTGCTGGAACGCGTCGGCAACCTCGGCGTCCATACCGTCGAGGAGCTGATCGACTACCTCCCGAACGTCACGCCAGCCCAGCGCCGCAAGCGAAACCTCGCCGCCGACCTCCCGTCCCGGCCCGGCGTGTACCTCTTCAAGGGACCGCGCGACGAAGTGCTGTACGTCGGCACCGCACGGGACCTCAGACGGCGCGTGCGGACTTATTTCACCGGTTCCGAAAGCCGGGGCCGGATCCGGGAAATGGTCGCGCTGGCGGAGCGGGTGGACGCCATCGAGTGCGCGCACTCCCTTGAGGCGGAGATCCGCGAGCTGCGGCTGATCGCCGCGCACCGGCCGGCGTACAACCGGCGTTCGAAAAACCCGCACCACGGCTGGTGGATCAGCCTTACCGACGAGGCTTTCCCACGGCTTTCCGTGGTACGCCTGCCGCGCGCAGGCACGCTCGGACCGTTCCGCAGCCAAGCCGACGCGCGCACCGCCGCCGAGACCCTTGCCGACGCCTCCGGGCTGCGCACCTGCACGCAACGCATCTCGGCCACCTCCGCGTCCGGCACGCCATGCGTGCTGGCGGAACTTGGTCGTTGCGGAGCGCCGTGTGCAGGGAGGCAGACCGTCGACGACTACTCCCCCGCCGTGGAAGCTGCCCGCGGGCTCATCGCTGGTCACGACGGCCGCCCGTTGCATCTGGCCGCGGCGAGGCTGGAGGAGATGGCGGAGCGAAGGCATTACGAACAAGCCGCCCGGCACCGCGACGAACTGGCCGGGTTGGTCCGTGCCGTCGGCCGCGCGCATCGGCAGGCCGCGCTCGCGTCAGTCGCGGAACTCATCGCGGCCGCTCCGGATGGCAATGGTGGCTGGGAGCTGTCCGTCATCCGTTACGGCAGGCTCGCTTCCGCTGGGGTCGCGCGCCGTGGGGTGCCGCCGATGCCGGTGGTCGAATCCCTGGTCGCCGCAGGGGAAACCGTGCTGCCTGGCGACGGGCCGTTGCGCGGTGCTCCTGGTGAGGAGGTTGGAATCTTGCTGCGGTGGCTCGCCCGGCCTGGGACCCGGCTTGTCCGTACTACGCGACCGTGGGCCGAACCCGCCGCCGTCGCGGGCTGGCAAGCCTGGCTGGCCAGAGTCGCCGACGCCCGTTCCCTGGAACATGTCGCAGGCTGACCGCCCCGCCACGGCGTCCTCGGGGGCGTTCCCGGCTACGATCGCGCTCGAGTAGTTACCGCCAGCAAGTGGGAGGAACGCTGTGATCACGGCGATCGTGCTGATCAACGTAGAGGCCGAGGAGATCCCGCAGGCCGCGCAGGCGATCGCGGACCTCGACCAGGTGTCCGAGGTCTACTCGTGCGCCGGGGACGTCGACCTCATCGCCACCGTGCGCGTGCAGGCCCACGAGGACCTCGCCGACCTGATCCCCGGGCGCATCGGCAAGGTCCGCGGCGTGCTCGACACCGTCACCCACATCGCGTTCCGGTCCTACTCGCGCGCCGACACCGATTCCGCGTTCGAGATCGGCGTCGAAGGGGCCTGACCCGCCGGGAATTGTCGTACCCCCGGGCTAACGTCCGGGGCATGACGACACTGCGGTTGGCCGAGGTCACCAGCGACAACGTGGGCGCGGCCTGCGATCTGTCGGTGGCGCCCCACCAGGAGCATTACGTGGCCCCGGTCGCCCGGTCGCTAGCGGAGGCCTACACCCAGCCGGACACGGCCTGGCCCAGGTTGGTTTACGCCGGGGACGACCTAGTCGGCTTCGTCATGGCCGCCTTCGATCCACGCTGTCCGATCGACTACTTCCGGTGCGGCGTCTGGCGGTTGAACATCGCCGCCGAGCACCAGAAGAAGGGCTACGGGAAGTTCGCTGTCGAAGCGGTGCTGGCGGAGGCACGTCGGCGCGGGAACGAGTCCGCGACGGTGCTTTGGGAGCCAGGCGAGCACAGCCCGGAGCCGTTCTATCTGCGGCTGGGTTTCCAGCCCACCGGCCAGATTCACGAGGGCGAGGTCGTCGCGCGCATCAAGCTCTGAACCCCGCGGGCCGCGCTACCGTACTTCGCATGACGACCCTGCGTCTGGTCGAAATCACGGTCGACAACGTGGAAAAAGCCTGCGATCTCAAAGTGGCGAAGCACCAGCGCGGCTACGTTTCCTCGGTCGCCCGCTCGCTCGCCGAAGCCTACGTCCAGCCGGACATCGCCTGGCCGAGGCTGGTTTACACCGGGAAGAAACTCGTCGGCTTCGTCATGGCCGCCTTCGACCCGGACAACCCGACCGACTACTACCGCTCCTACCTCTGGCGGCTGAACATCGCGGCCAAACACCAGAAAAAGGGCTACGGCCGGTTCGCGGTCGAAGCCGTCCTGGCTGAAGCTCGCCGCCGCGACGCCGAATCCGTCACGGTCAGCTGGATGCCGGGCAAGCACAGCCCACAACCGTTCTATCTGAAGCTCGGCTTCAAGCCCACCGGCGAGATCGACGAAGACGGCGAGATCGTCGGCCGCATCCAGCTCTAAGCAACCACAGCAAGAAGGCCCCTCCCTCGCGATGAGGAAGGGGCCTTCCGGCTTGACCAGAAAGAACTCAGGAACTCAGTGCCCGGAACCGACCTCGGTCGACTCCTCGGACCCTTCGACCTGCGCCTTGCCGTTCCCGTGGCCGTTGCCGCGAGCGCGGTCGAGCGCCTTCGTCTCTTCCGCCGGGTCCGGCGTCCAGATCGAACCGGGGACGGCGTGGCCCGCGGTGCCGAGCTTGTTCATCTTCTTCGGCACCGCCGCGCCCTGGTACTCGAGCGGGATGGCGTGGCCGTGGCTGTCCGTGCCGCCCAGCGGCTGGTGGATCTCGATGAACTCGCCGTGCGGCAGCCGCTTGATGATGCCGGTCTCGACGCCGTGCTCCAGCACTTCCCGGTCGGACCGCTGCAGGCCAAGGCAGATCCGGTAGGTGAAGTAGTACGCCAGCGGCGGCACGATCAGCACGCCGATGCGCCCGGCCCACGTCGTCGCGTTCAGCGAGATGTCGAACTGGTCGGCGATGATGTCGTTGAAGCCGGACAGCTCGATCACCGCGAAGAACCCGAGCGCCATCATGCCCAGCGCGGTGCGGACCGGTGCGTCGCGCGGCCGCTGCAGCAGGTTGTGCGCCGCGTTGTCCTTGGACAGCTTGCGTTCCAGGAACGGATACCCGAGCAGCAGCGCGAACAGGATCGGCATGCCGATCGCGCCGGGGAAGAACACCGCCGGGATCGTGTAGTTCCCGAGATAGACCTCCCAGGCAGGCCAGATCCGGAGCATGCCGTCCGCCCAGGCCATGTAGAAGTCGGGCTGGGACCCCGCGGACACCATCGACGGGTTGTACGGGCCGAAGTTCCACACCGGGTTGATCTGGAACAGGCCGGACATCAACGCCAGCACGCCCACGACGAGGGTGAAGAACGCGCCGCCCTTGAGGGCGAAGTACGGCATGATCCGCACGCCGACGACGTTGGTCTCCTTGCGCCGCACGCCGGGGAACTGGGTGTGCTTCTGGTACCAGACCAGCGCGAGGTGCGCGCCGATCAGCGCCAGCATGATGCCCGGGACCAGCAGGATGTGCAGCGTGTAGAGGCGCGGGATGATCTGGTCGCCGGGGAACTCCCCGCCGAACAGCGCCCAGTGGATCCAGGTGCCGATCACCGGCACCGACAGCACGATGCCGGACAGGGTCGCGCGGATACCGGTGCCGGACAGCAGGTCGTCCGGGAGCGAGTAGCCGAAGAAGCCCTCGAACATGCCCAGGATCAGCAGCAGGCCGCCGATGACCCAGTTCGCTTCACGGGGCTTGCGGAACGCGCCGGTGAAGAAGATCCGGAGCATGTGCACCATCATCGACGCGACGAAGATCAGCGCCGCCCAGTGGTGCAGCTGCCGCACGAACAGGCCGCCGCGCACGTCGAACGAGATGTCCAGCGTGGTGCGGAACGCCTGGGACATTTGCATGCCCTGCATGTTCGTGAAGCTGCCGTGGTACGTGACCTCCTGCATGGAGGGGTCGAAGAACAGCGTCAGGTACACCCCGGACAGCAGGATGACGATGAAGCTGTACAGGGCGATCTCGCCCAGCAGGAAGGACCAGTGGGTCGGGAACACCTTGTTCATCTGGTGCCGCAGGCCCTTGGCCAGCTTGTACCGCTGGTCCGCGTTGTCCGCGGCCTCGCCAAGGTGCTTCTGGAGTGCGCTCGTGCCCTTGGTCGGCGTGGTGAGTGAACTCATGACTTACGCTCCCAGAAGGCCGGTCCGATGGCCTCGTTGAAGTCGCCCTTCGCGATCAAGTATCCCTCTTCGTCAACCGTGATCGGAAGCTGCGCCAGCGGACGCGTCGCCGGGCCGAAGATGGGCTTCGCGTAGTGCAGGGCGTCGAACTGCGACTGGTGGCACGGGCAGAGGATGCGGTTCGTGCGCTGCTCGTACAGGGAGGTCGGGCAGCCGACGTGGCTGCAGATCTTCGTGTACGCGTAGTAGTCGCCGAAGTTGTAGTCCTCCTGGCCCTTGCGCTTGACCACGCGCGCGGCGTCGGTCGGGCGCAGCCGGATGAGCATGACCGGGTTGTCGACCCGCATCAGCGCCTCGGACAGCTTCTTCTCGTCGCCCTTTTCCGATTCGCGGTACGGGAAGACCGTCTCCATCGCGCCTGCGTCGAGGTCCTCGGCCTTGACCAGGGCGACGCCTTCCTTGACGTCCGCCTCGAGGTTGCCGGTGTTGCGGCGCAGATAGACCTTCTCGCCCTTGAACTGCGGCAGCCATCCGGTGTGCCAGAGGCCGTCCTTGTTCTCGGTGTCCTTCCACGGGTCCTTGATGAAGGACGCGATCGGGAGCGCCGCCACCGCGAGGCCGAGCGCGCCCGCGCCCGCGCCGGCGGTGCGCTTGATCAGCGACCGGCGGGCGATGCCGTTGCGGGTCCCGGCGTCGGCAAGGTGGGCCAGGATGGTGGCCCGGTCGACCTCGGCCGACGGGCCGTCGCTGCGCTGCTGCACCGAGGTCTCGTGCGGGACGAACTTCTTGGTGTAGAGGATCACGCCGATGCCGAGCGACAGCACCGCGAGACCGAGCGTGACGCCGAGCGCCGGGGTGTAGAGGCTGTAGGTCGAGTGCCCGGTCGGGTCGCTCGGGTCCTTGTACTCCCACCACTTCGGCCAGGCCATCACGACCACGAACGCCAGGCCGGCGAGCGCGGACAGGGCGAACCAGAACGCGACGAGGCGCTGCGCGCGCCGCTCCGCGCGGGTGCCCTCGACCGGCCACGGCTCCGGGTAGTCGACGATTTCGACGCCGTCCAGCTGACCGCCGAGCTTGAGCAGCTCGTCGCGGTCCATCTCAGCCAGCTCCGCCTCCGAGGGCGGCTTGGGCCCTTCGGCACTCATGCCTTCGATCCAATCCACAGCGTAATGCCGACGAGCGCGGCGATTCCGACGACGAAGGCGATGACGCCTTCGGAGGCGGGGCCGACCCCGCCGAGACCGTTGCCGCCCGGGTCGTTGTTGCCGTCGGACACCGACTTGACGTAGGCGATGATGTCCTTCTTCTCTTCCGCGCTGAGCTGGCGGTCGGAGAACTTCGGCATGTTCTGCGGCCCGGTGAGCATCGCGTCGTAGATCTGCTCCTCGGTGGCCGGGTCGAGCGGCGGCGCGTACTTGCCCGCCGACAGCGCGCCCCCGCGGCCGGTGAAGTTGTGGCACGAGGCGCAGTTGAGCCGGAACAGCTCGCCGCCGCGCGCCGGGTCGTTGCCGCGCAGCGCCTCGCCGCGCTCCTCCGGACGCTGCGCGCCGCCGCCGTGCGCCTGCACGTAGGCGCCGACCGCGTCGATCTCGCTCGGGGTCAGCTTCGGCGGCTTGCGGGCGATCTGCGCCTCCTGGCGCGCCGCGGGCATCCGGCCGGAGGAAGTCTGGAAGTAGACGGCCGCGTCGCCGATGCCGATGAGGCTCGGACCGCGGTCCTTGACGCCCTCGAGGTTCGCGCCGTGGCACTCGATGCAGGTGTTGTTGTAGACCTGCTCGCCCTGGCGCAGCAGCGCCGGGTCGCCCTGTGCCTGCGCGGTCTGCGGTTCCGGGGCGAAGACGGCGTACAGGGCGCCGGCCCCCACCAGGGCGACGCCGAGTGCGAGCACGCCCGCGAGGCGCCTGCGCATCTTCGAGCGCGCGCGGAACCGGCGCTCCGAGGATTTGGTGCTGGTGGTCATCTTGCGGCAACCCTTGCTGTCAGTTCAGGCCGTTTTGTGGTGGGCGGTGCGGAGATCAGGGAAGGATGTAGATCACCGCGAAGAGGCCTACCCACACGATGTCGACGAAGTGCCAGTAGTACGACACGACGATCGCCGAGGTGGCCTGCGCCGGAGTGAACTTGCTGAGCTTCGTGCGGACCAGCAGGAACACGAAGGCGATGAGCCCGCCGATCACGTGCAGGCCGTGGAAACCGGTCGCGAGGTAGAACACCGTTCCGAACGGGCCGGACGGGATCGTCAGCCCCTCCTCGACGAGGTTGTGGTACTCGTTCGCCTGCCCGGCCACGAAGATCGCGCCCATGATCAGCGTCACGATGTACCAGCGCCGCAGCCCGTAGACGTCGCCCCGCTCCGCGGCGAACACGCCGAACTGGCAGGTCAGCGACGACAGCACGAGGATCACCGTGAACGGGATCGCGTACGCGACGTTGAGGTGGAATTCCTCGCCGTGCAACGGCGGCGGCCAGGACGCCCCGGCCGGGTTCTGCGCCTTGACGGTGAAGAACATGGCGAACAGTCCGGCGAAGAACATCAGTTCGCTGGACAGCCACACGACGGTGCCGACACTGACCATGTTCGGCCGGTTCAGCGAGTGGACCCGCTGGCTGATGGTGGGAGCTGCCGTTGTCACGAATCGCATTATGTCCTCTCGTGCGGGCACCCCGCCCGCCGGGTCTGCGGCGGGTCGTGGGAGCTTCGCGTCACACCCGCGCGCGAGAGGCGGACCAGCACCGGAAGGAGCTACTCGTGAGTTGGCTGGAGAAGCTCCGTGACCTGGTGAGAAAGCCGGAAAACGCGGTTCTGGACCCGGACGCGCCCGGTCTGCGGGTCGTCGTTTCGGCGTTCGATCCGGCCGTCGCGGACTCCGCGGTGCTGGCCGATTCACCCGGCTGGGCAAGCGAAGCGCCCGCGGTGCTGGTGCATCACCTCGTGCTTCCGGCGGACCGGATCGAAGAGGCGGCGGCGATTCTCGCCCAGGACGGCTACGACCTGCGCGAGCAGAGCCGCGACGGCGACCGGGTGCTGGCGCACGCGCGGCGGGTGCAGGTGCTGGACGCCTTGCACTGCGCCCAGGAACGGTCCCGGATGGCCGGTTTGGCGCAGCGCCTCGGCGGCGACGCGCCGGGCTGGGAGGCGCGGCAACCGGGTGACTCGCCCACCGCGTCCGCGTGAGATGCGTCTCGGCGGATACGATCGCGGCTGTTCCACCCGTGACGAGACGGAGGCGTGCTCAATGAGCGAGCAGTCCCAGCGGATCCTGGTGTTCAGCCACAAGGCCGAGGTCCGCGAGGCGATCATGAACGCCGTCGGCAGGCGCCCGGCGGCCGACCTCGGCCGCGTCGAGTGGGTCGAGGCGTCCGGCATCGCCGACGTGCTCGCCGAAATGGACGCGGGCTCGGTCGACCTGGCGATCCTCGACGGCGAGGCCCAGCCGACCGGCGGCATCGGGCTGACCCGCCAGCTCAAGCACGAGATCGACGACTGCCCGCCGATCGTGGTGGCCGTCCGCCGCCGCGACGACCGATGGCTCGCCACCTGGGCGCTGGCCGACGCCGTGCTGGTGCACCCGCTCGACCCGCTGACCGCGGCGGAGACCGTCGCCGGCGTGCTGCGCGCCGGGCGGGTCCCCGCCGTCAACGGCGGCTGAGCCCGGTGGGCGCCACCCCGCACACCTGGCCCGCGCTGCTCACCCGGCTCATCGCCGGCGAGGACCTGTCCGCGGAGGACACGGCGTGGGCGATGGACCAGATCATGTCCGGCAGTGCCGGACAGGCGCAGATCGGCGGCTTCGCGGTCGCGCTGCGCGCCAAGGGCGAAACGCCGGCGGAGATCTCCGGCATGGCCGACGCGATGCTGTCGCACGCCCGGCGGATCACGCTGAGCCGCCCGGCGGTGGACATCGTCGGCACCGGCGGCGACCGGTCGAACTCGGTGAACATCTCCACGATGGCGACGATCGTCACGGCGGCGGCGGGCGCGCCGGTGGCCAAGCACGGCAACCGGAGCGCGTCGTCGAAGTCCGGCGCGGCCGACGTGCTGGAAACCCTCGGCGTGAAGATCGACCTGCCGCCCGAGGCGGTGCTCGCGTCGCTCGAGGAGATCGGCATCGGGTTCTGCTTCGCGCCCGCGTTCCACCCGGCGTTCCGGCACACCGGCCCGCCGCGGCGCGAACTGGGCGTGCCGACCACGTTCAACCTGCTGGGCCCGCTCACCAACCCGGCGCAGCCGCAAAGCGCGCTGATCGGGTGCGCCTACGCGGACAAAACCCGGGCACTGGCGGAGATTTTCGCCGAGCGCGGGATGTCGGTGCTGGTGGCCCGCGGCGACGACGGGCTGGACGAGATCACCACCACGACGACGACGTCGGTGCTGGTGGTCTCCGGCGGCACGGTGACGGAGCGCTCCTTGGATCCGCAGTCGCTCGACATCCCGCGCGCCACGGCCGAAGACCTGCGCGGCGGCGACGCGGCGGCGAACGCGGAGGTCGTCCGGGAACTGGTGAGCGGCAAGACCGGCCCGGTGCGCGACGCGGTGGTGCTGAACGCCGCTGCAGCGCTGGCCGCTTTCGCGGGCTTCTCTGATTCGCTCGAGGACGACTTGGCGGCTGGGCTGGAGCGAGCACACCAGGCCATCGACAGCGGTGCGGCAGCGACGCTGCTGGACCGGTGGATCGCGTTCTCGTCGACTGGCCGCTGATCGTTCGCAACGTTCTGAACGCCGCATTGGGTGCTTTCCACACGCATCCGGTGCGGCGTTCGGTGCGTTCAGCGCACCCAATGCGGCATTGGGAACGGAGAGCGAGCACCTAAACGCGTCGTTCGGTGCACGCGTCGCGAGCGGCTTTCCGTTGAGCGCGGTGCGGCGGCTCGCGGTAACGGCGCTCGCCAGAGCGATGCTGAGCACCCGCTGCCGAGCCTGGTCGCCTGACCTCGCTCCCGCTGAAGTACGTGAGGGGACCCCTGAGGGAATCTGATTCCCTCAGGGGTCCCCTCACATACGTTCACCCCAGCCGGACCGCGCCCCATCGACCAGGACAACCCCGTGTCCTCGCCGCTGCGCCCGCTGCCGAGAAGACCCCAATGCCGCATTGGGTGCGTTAGCTGCACCCAATGCGGCATTCGTTGCGTCACACGCATCCAATGTGGCATTGGGGCGGTCTGGGCCGAGGACTCACGAGCGGAAAGCGGTCCGGTAAGCGCTGGGCGTGGTCGAGCGCAGCCGCGAAAACTGGTGCCGCAACGCAGCCGCGGACGCATATCCACACGCGACCGCGATGTCCTCCACCGAAAGCGAACCCTCTTCCAACAACGCCTGTGCCCGGTCGAGACGGCGTTCAGTCAGCCAGCGATGCGGCGTCGTCCCAGTGGCCGCGGAGAACCGGCGCAGGAACGTCCGCTCCCCCAATCCGCTGCGGCGAGCCAATTCCGCGACCGTGAACGGCTGGTCCAACCGCCGTTCCACCCATTCGAGCGCCTCGGCGACCACCGCGTCGTCCGGCGCGGCCGTCGCGGGCACCGGTGCCTGCACGAACTGCGCCTGTCCACCGGCGCGGTGCGGCGCGGCCACCATCCGCCGAGCCAGCGCGGTAGCCGCCGCAACGCCGCGCAACCGACGTACCAGGTGCAGGCACAGATCCACCGCGGCGACCGTTCCGGCGCTGGTGAACACGCCGTCGTCGTCCGCGTAGAGGGCTTGCGGGTCGACTTCCGCAGTGGGAAACAACCGGCGGAATTCCGGCTCGTAGATCCAGTGCACCGTGCAGCGGCGACCGTCCAGAAGTCCCGCGTAGCCAAGGGAAAACACTCCCGCGCAGAACCCGGCCACCCACGCGCCACGCTTCCGAGCCGCGCGCAACGCGTCCAGCAACGGCTCCGGCGGCGGCGCGGTCCGCGGCGCTTGGGTGGGCACAATCACTAAATCCGCTGACGCCGCGAAGTCGAGATCGCGAAGTCCGGAAAGGCCGAATCCGGACCAGCTGGCCACTTCCGCCCCGTTCGGCGAGCACACGCCGAAATCCCAGCCGGGCATGCCGTCCGCGCTGCGGTCGGTGCCGAACACCTCGCACGCGACCCCCAGCTCGAACGGCGAAACCCGGTCCGCGAGCAGTACGGCGACCCGTTGCACGTCCATGCCGACCAGGATGTCACAAGTTTTGCGGTCATTGTCATCTCTGACACTGGTTGAGCGTCGCCGCGAAGGCGAATCTGGGACGCATGAAGAACCCCGAATCCCGCCCGGTCCTGCAGTGGTCCGCGGCGATGGCGCTGTCCGGAACGATCGGCGCGGTCGTGCTCGAAAGCGGCGCGGCCGCCCCGGCGGTCGCGTTCGCCCGCTGCCTCGTCGGCGGCGTCCTGCTGGTCGTGTGGTCCCTCGCCCGCGGCTGGTTCCGCGACTGGCGGCCGACCCGCCGCGACCTGCTGCTCGCCGTCGCCGGCGGATTGCTGCTGGTCGGCAACTGGGTGCTGCTGTTCGCGTCCTACTCGCTGTCGTCCATCGGCGTCAGCACCGTCGTTTATCACACCCAGCCGCTGATTCTGGTCGGAATGGCGGCGATGTTCCTAGGCGAGAAAGTCGGCCGTTCGCACCTCATGCGAGCAGGCGTGGCGTTCGCCGGAGTTGTCGTGATTTCCCTTTCCGCACAAGGTGATGACGGGCAACCGGTCCGGTTCGCCGGGATCGCGCTCGCCCTCGGCGCGGCTCTGCTCTACGCCGGTGCGTCCTTCATCGCCAAGCAGCTCAAGCACATCCGGCCGCATCTGCTCGCCGCGGTTCAGCTGACGGTCGGCGCGATCGTGCTCGCGCCCGCGCTGATGTTCACGCCGCTGCCGAGTTCGGCTCCGGGACTGCTGTGGCTCCTGCTGCTGGGCACGGTGCACACGGCCGTGATGTACGTGCTGATGTACGCCAGCATCGGCAAGCTGCCGACCACGACGGTGGCGCTGCTGTCCTACCTGTACCCGGTGGTCGCGGTCGTGGTGGACATGCTGGCTTTCGGCCACCGGCTCACCTGGCCGGAGGGCCTGGGCATGCTGGCCGTGCTCGCCGCCGCGCTGGCTCCGCAGCGCGCCAAGGCGGACACGCGAAACGCCCGGCCAGGAATCCCCAGCCGGGCGTCTCGGTGAAGCGGAAGAACTCAGTCGTGCTCGGGACCGGTGTGGTACTCGAACACCAGCCCGCCGACCGCGATGAGCAGGGCCACGAGCGCCATCACGAGGAGCCAGATGTGGAAGAACGCGAGGGCGAGGCCGGCGAGACCGGCGCACGCGGCCAGCGCGACCGGCCAGTAGCTGCCCGGGCTGAAGAAGCCCAGCTCGCCGGCGCCGTCGCTGATCTCGGCGTCCTCGCGGTCCTCCGGACGCTCTTCGATCCGGCGGGACACGAACTGCATGTAGCTGCCGGCGAGGAACGCCAGGCCGCCGGTCAGGAACAGCGCGACGATGCCGACCGGCTCAGCCTTCTGGTCGGTGGTGAAGAGCGCGGTCATGACCCAGTAGACGGCGGTCATGAGGACGGCAAACCCCGCCACCATGTAGAAAATCCGGGCTTCGACCTTCATGGGATTGGTCCCCTGCTCCTTCTGGTTCGCCGTCAGTTGGACGCGGTGCGCGCGGTGCGGTCAGTATTGAACGGCTTCGTGGTCACCGCGTACGGGCTGCACAGCTCGCCGCAGTTCATCGAAGCCAGCGCCTCGGACGCGGTGTTCGGCTTGCCGGTCTTCGGGTTCGTCGCGGCGCGCAGCTTGAGGTACTGGTCGAACTTGTCCGGGGACAAGGCGCGCACCTCGAAGTTCATCACCGAATGGTACGTCCCGCACAGCTCGGCGCAGCGGCCGACGAACGATCCTTCACGGTCGATCGAGTTCTGGAACGAGCTGTCCTGGTTGTTCTTCTCCGGGTCCGGCATGACGTCGCGCTTGAAGTTGAACTCCGGGACCCAGAACGAGTGGATGACGTCCGTCGAGCGGAGCCGGTACTCGATGGTCTTGTTCGTCGGCAGCACGAGCAGCGGGATCTCGCCGGAGGAGCCGACGGTACTCACCTGGGTGCCGTCGGCGCGCTTGGCGGCATCGCCCTCGTACTTGAACTCCCAGTTCCACTGGAAGGCGATCACGTCGACGACGACGTCCGGGTTCGGCTTCTTGTCGAGGACCTTGCTCTCGGTCGTCGCGGTGAAGAAGAACAGCACGCAGACCATGATCGTCGGGAGGACGACCGTGAAGATCTCCAGCGGGATGTTGTACTGGAACTGCCGCGGGAGGTCCTCGGGGCCTTCGGCGGCCGCGCCCTTCTTCTTGCGGTGGAAGATCGCGGTCCAGAAGATCAGGGCCCACACGATCGCGCCGACGACCAGCGCGGCGACGACCGTCCACGTCCAGAGGGTGCGCATCTGGTCGGCCTGCGGCGTGACGCCCTTGGGCCAGCCGAAGCGGAGGATCTCGTCTCCCGAGCAGCCCGTCGCGGTCAGCGCCACCAGCACGGCCAGCGCGGCGACACGCCCGACCCGCTTACCCACCGGGGTGCGCTCTGGTTTTCCCACTGCGCCCTGCCCTTTCACCCAACAGGCCCTCTCACACCGGGCCTTCTTCGACCGATCTTCGTGACAGGCGGAGCCTAGCCGAGTTGGCCGCTCCCGCTGACCAAGGGGTGACCAGTTGCGCCGCGCGTCACCCGCATTCCCGGCGAGGCGCCCCGCCCCGGCATACTGGGCCCTTCCCCGGACCGGCCCGACCCTGAGGTGTGTGAGTACACGTGTGCGGCCTGCTTGGACTGATCTGCGCGACCGAAAACGACGCCGCGGACGCCCGCGCGAGCGTCGGCGCGGCGATGCGCTGCCAGCGCCATCGCGGCCCTGACGAGCAGGACACCTGGGCCGATGCCGAGGTCGTGTACGGCTTCAACCGGCTCGCCTTCATCGACGTCGACCACGCGCACCAGCCGCTGGTGTGGGGTCCGCCGGAGGCGCCGGGCCGGTACACGCTGAACTTCAACGGCGAGATCTACAACTACCGCGAGCTGCGCGACGAGCTGGCCGAAAAATTCGGTGCGAAATTCGCCACTGAAGGCGACGGCGAGGCGATCGTCGCGGCATATCACTACCTCGGCGACAAAGCGGTCGAAAAGCTGCGCGGCATGTTCGCGTTCCTGATCTGGGATTCGGCCGAAAAGGTGGTTTTCGGCGCGCGCGACCCGTTCGGCATCAAGCCGCTCTACTACAGCGCCGGCCCGAAGGGCACCGCGTTCTCCAGTGAGAAGAAGAGCCTGCTGGAGCTGTCGGACACGCTCGGCGTGGCGCAGGAGCTGGACCGCAAGGCCCTGCAGCACTACCTGGTCCTGCAGTACGTGCCGGAGCCGGAGTCGTTGCACACCGCGATCCGCCGCGTCGAATCCGGCACGTCGTTCCGGCTCTCTCCGGGCGGGAAGACCGAGTTCACCCGGTACTTCCACCCGAAGTTCGCCGCGAAGCCGGTGAACGGCCAGGCCGAGGCCGACGCGCTGTACGAGCGCATCGCCGATGTGATGCGCGACTCGGTCGGCAAGCACATGATCTCCGACCCGGACGTCACCGTCGGCGCGTTCCTCTCCGGCGGCATCGACTCCACCGCGACCGCGACGCTCGCCAAGGAGCACAACCCGAACCTCATCGCGTTCACCACCGGGTTCGAGCGCGAGGGCTACTCCGAGGTGGACGTCGCCGCGGAATCGGCCGCCGCGATCGGCGTGAAGCACGTGGTCCGCACGGTGTCGGCGGACGAGATGATGGAAGCGCTGCCGCTCATCGTCTGGTACCTGGACGACCCGGTCGCCGACCCGGCGCTGGTCCCGCTGTGGTTCATCGCCCGCGAAGCGCGCAAGCACGTGAAGGCCGTGCTGTCCGGCGAAGGCGCGGACGAACTGTTCGGCGGCTACACGATCTACGGCGAGCCGATTTCGCTGGCCCCGTTCGAGAAAATCCCTGGCGGCGTACGCAAGCTGCTGGGCAAGGTGTCCACGAAGATCCCCGAAGGCACCCGCGGCAAGGACCTCCTGCGCCGCGGCGCGCTTCCGCTGGAAGACCGCTACTACGGCAACGCCCGCAACTTCCGCGACGAGCAGCTGCGCGCGGTGCTGCGGACGTACGAGGAAGGCGTCGGCTTCAAGGACGTCACCGCCCCTTGGTACGACGTGTCCCGCGGCTGGGACCCGGTGGCCCGGATGCAGCACGTGGATCTCTACACCTGGCTGCGCGGCGACATCCTGGTCAAGGCGGACAAGGTCACCATGGCGAACTCGCTGGAGCTGCGGGTGCCGTTCCTGGACGCCGAGGTGTTCAAGGTCGCCGCCTCGATCCCGCTGGACCAGAAACTCGCCCACGGCACCACGAAGTACGCGCTGCGCCAAGCGCTGGCGAAGATCATCCCCGGCCACGTGCTGAACCGGAAGAAGCTCGGTTTCCCGGTGCCGATCCGCCTGTGGCTGCGCAACGAGATGTACGACTGGGCCCGCGGCATCATCAACGACTCGAAGACCGACGAGCTGCTGGACAAGAACGCCGTGCTGCGCCTGCTCGACGAGCACAAGGAAGGCCAACTGGACCGCAGCCGCCAACTGTGGGCCCTGCTGGTCTTCATGCTGTGGCACGGCATCTTCGTGGAACACCGCATCAAGCCGGAAATCCCAGAACCGGTCTACCCAGTCAAGCTCTAAGACGGACGTGAGGGGAACCCTGAGGGAATCTGATTCCCTCAGGGCGGCGAGGACGGCCGTTCGGACGGACCGAGCACGACCATGTTGCCCGCGCCGGTCGCCGCGTCAGCC
>NZ_JBSFNS010000102.1:0-30100 GCF_053587275.1 Amycolatopsis sp. NPDC003676 | reverse complement strand
GTGGCCGCCGGCGAACAGGTTCACCTCGAGCTCGGCGCTGGTGCTGGTCTGCCACGCGTAGAGATCACGGGGGCCGACGAACGGATCGTCGTCGCCGCCGAGCACCAGCAGGGGCGCGGCGACCTGGACGTCGGTGCCGCAGGAGTAGGCGTCGAAGGCGCGGTAGTCGGCCTTGAGCACCGGCAGCGCCATCCGCATGACCTCACGGCTGGCCATCACGTCGGCGCCGGTGCCGTTGAGGGCGGCCATGTGGTCGAGCAATTCCTCGTCCTCGGTGGGATGCCCGGGGAGCTCGGCGATCCGGTGCGGTGCGGCCGCCGCGGAGGCCACCAGCAAACGCACGGGCAACCCGGCGGCCTCGGCCAGCCGGACGAACTCGAACGCGACGATGGAACCCATGCTGTGGCCGAAGACGGTCAGCGGGGCGCCGGTGTCGTGGGCGGAGCCGCGGAAGGCCTCGAAGGCGCCGGCGGCGAGTTCGGGCAGGGTCTCGGCGGCGGCGTCACGCACGCGATCCTGGCGGCCGGGGTACTGGATCACCACGGTGTCGAAGTCCTGGGCCATACGCTTGGCGAACACCCGGTAGGCGGAGGCACCGGCGCCCGCGTGCGGGAAGACGATCAGCGGCGGTAGGGAGTCGCGAGCTTGCCGGTTTCTACGAGCTTCTTCGCGGTCGCCACGGTGACGCCGCCCGCAGTCTCGGTGAAGATGCCTTCGGTGCGCGCGAGCAGCCGGATGCCTTCGACGACCTCTTCGTCGGTGACGTCCTCGATCGCGCCGCCGGTGCGGTTGACCACGTCGAGCACGTACGGGCCGTCGGCCGGGTTGCCGATCGCCAGCGAGCGGGCGATGGTGTCCGGCTTCACCGGCTGGACCACGTCGTGGCCGTTGCGGTACGCGGTGGAGACCGGCGAGCAGCCGGTGGCCTGTGCGCCGAACACCTTGTACGGGCTGGCGTCCACGAGACCGAGCTGGCCCAGCTCGCGGAAACCCTTGTCCACCTTGGTGAGCTGGGAACCGGAGGCGATCGGCACGACGATCTGCTCGGGGATGCGCCAGCCGAGCTGCTCGGCGACCTCGTAGGCGAGCGTCTTCGAGCCCTCGGAGTAGTACGGGCGGACGTTGACGTTCACGAACGCCCACTTCGGGTGCTCGCCGGCCAGTTCGGTGGCGAGCCGGTTCACGTCGTCGTAGTTGCCGTCGACGGCGATCAGGTCGCCGTCGTAGACCGCGGTGGTGAGGATCTTCGCGCGCTCGAGGCTCTTCGGGATCAGCACGACCGACCGCCAGCCGGCGCGGGCCGCCGCGGCGGCGGTCGCGTTGGCCAGGTTGCCGGTCGAGGGACACGCGAGGACCTCGAAACCGAACTCGCGGGCCGCGGCGAGCGCGACGGCGACCACGCGGTCCTTGAACGAGTGCGTCGGGTTGCCGGTGTCGTCCTTGACCCACAGGCTCTTGAGGCCGAGCTCCTTCGCGAGCCGGTCGGCGCGCACGAGCCGGGTACAGCCGGGTTCGGTGTTCGGAGTCTCCTCGACGGTCGAGGGGACGGGAAGGAGTTTCTTGTAACGCCAGATGTTGCGCGGGCCCGCCTCGATGTCCTCGCGGCGGACGCGGCCGAAGTCGTAGGCGACCTCGAGCGGCGAGAAGTCTTCGGCGGAGACGAATTCCGGAGCGAGCGGCTGCCGGTGCCCTTCTTCCTTCGACACCAGTTCGACGGCCGGACCGAGGTCGATCGTCTTGTTGGCGGAGGTGGCGCTGAGGGCTGCAGTCATCGCGAGGTTCCTTTCCTCATCTGCCCCGCCGAAGCGGGCCGGAATTGGCACCGTGGTCGTCAGCTATCCCGCGATCGCGGGATGACAGGCTGTACGCCGGTTGCCGGGGCTTCGTCGGGCCGTTCCCTCTGCCCCTCTGGATGAGCGGTATTCGGTTGTCGGAGCGCCGGTGGGCGCGTCCTCGGCTACACCGTACGACATCCCGATCAGCTCGTGCCACGGAGGCGGCCCACATCACCGGAGCGGACGGCCCGGCGACCGGGTGAGAGGATGGCGAGGTGACCACCGCACCCGCGCCGCTGCACCTCGTCACGGGCGAGGAAGAACTGCTCATCGAACGGGCTGTGCGAGCGTCCCTCGACGCGGCCAAGGCCGCGGACCCGACGGCGGACCTCACGCGGACACGGGTGTCCGATCTCACACCGCCCGTACTGGCTGAGCTGGTCAGCCCGTCATTGTTCGCCGAGGGCCGCGTGATCGTGCTGGAGTCGGCGCAGGACATCTCGCAGGAGCTGTCCGACGCGGTCCTGGCGTACGTGAAGGCGCCCGCCGACGGCATCGTCCTCGTGGTCGTGCACAGCGGCGGCGGGCGGAGCAAGGCCGCGAAGGCGCTGCCTGGCGCGTTGAAAAAAGCGGGCGCGGAGATCACCGAATGCCCGAAGCTCACCAAGCCGGCCGAGCGCGAGGCGTTCGTCCGCAACGAGGTGCGCCGCGCGGGCGGCAAGATCGACGGCGCGGGCCTGATGGCTCTGCTCGACTCGGTCGGCTCGGACCTGCGCGAACTGTCCTCGGCAGCGACGCAGCTGGTCGCCGACACCGGGGGAGTCATCGACGAGCAGGCGGTCCGCCGCTACCACACCGGACGCGCCGACGTGACCGGCTTCGCGGTCGCGGAGAAGGCCGTCGCGGGCGACCGGGCGGCCGCGATGGAGTCGTTGCAATGGGCGATGCAGCTGGGCGTTCCGCACGTCCTGGTGGCCGACGCGCTGGCCGACGCGGTCCGCACGATCGCTCGCGTGTCCGCCGCCGGCCGCGGCAATCCGAACCAGATGGCGGGCGAACTGGGCATGCCGCCGTGGAAGATCCGCAAGGCCCAAGGCCAGTCCCGCGGCTGGGGCCAGGACGGCCTCGCGACCGCGATGCGCGTCGTGGCGCGGCTGAACGCCGAGGTCAAGGGCGCGGCGGCCGACGCGAACTACGCCCTGCAGCGCGCGGTTCTCGAGGTGGTCGCGGCCAAGGGAGACCGCTGACGCCGAGGCGAGGGCGCCTCAGCGGACTGCTGTGTCACCGCCGTGGGAAGACTGCGGCGTTTCGCTGGACGGGATAGCGTTCACCGGGTTCTGCCCCTGGCGACCCGAGCCGACCCCAGAACAGGGAAAAGGCCCGGCAGCCGAAGCCGCCGGGCCTTCCGGAAAGACTGCGCTCAGAGCTGGTTCGCGCGCTTCGCGAGAGCCGACTTCTTGTTCGCGGCCTGGTTGGCGTGGATGACGCCCTTGGTGACGGCCTTGTCGAGCTTGCGAGCGGCGTCGCGCTGCAGTTCGAGGGCCTTGTCCTTGTCACCGGCTTCGGCGGCCTCGCGGAACTTGCGGATCGCGGTCTTCACCGAGGACCGGATCGCCAGGTTGCGCTGCCGCGCCTTCTCGTTGGTGTCGATGCGCTTGACCTGCGACTTGATGTTGGCCATGGAGGCGTTCCTCTTTCACTCGGTGAAGGTCGATGCCGCGTTCGCGTGGCTCCGGATCAGTCCCGAGGGACTGCCGGGTTTCCTCCCTGACGGAATGCCGCACGGCAACAGTCGAAAATCTTAACAGCCCTGTTCGAGGCCCTGGAGCGGGCCCCGGAGCCGGTGACTGTTCGGCATTCCGCCCGCGGCTCCGTTACGGTGGATCTCGGTAGTGCCTAGGGTTCCGTCGCCTGCCCGTGGTCCCGCAGAGCGGGTCGCGAAGACAACGAGGGCGGGCGGGGCTGGTCCGAGCGGCACCTTCGGCGGGACATCGAGCCCTGCCGTTCATCTGACGGGACAAAAGCCTGGAGGACCCGGTCTTCAGCGTGCGCTGAAAACCTGAAAGGGTCGCAGATGAACACCACTGCCCTCGCCATGGTTCTCGTCGCCGCGGTCGTGCACGCCGCGTGGAACCTGGCCGCCAAACGGGTTTCCGCCGGCGGTCCGCGATTCGTCTGGCTGTACTACACGGTTTCCGCGGTGGGGATGCTCCCGGTGATCGCGGTCGCGCTCGCCGTCGAACCGGAACGTCCACAATGGACTTGGCTGCTCGCCGCGCTGGTCACCGCGGTCCTGCACGTGGTGTACGGGATCGTGCTGCAGCGCGGCTACGAGGTCGGCGATCTGTCGGTCGTCTACCCGCTGGCCCGCGGCACCGGACCGCTGGTGTCGGTGCTCGTGGCCGTCACGGTCCTGGGCGAACGGCCCGGTGTGCTCGGGCTGGCCGGCGCCTTCCTGGTCGTCGCGGGCGTCCTGGTGATCAGTCTCGGCGGCAGCACCGGCGACGCGAAGGCTCGTCGCGCCGGCGTGTTCTACGGCGTCGCCACCGGAACGGTCATCGCGGCTTACACGATTTGGGACGCGCATTCGGTCACTTCGCTCGGCGTGCCCCCGCTCGTCTACTTCGGCGGCGGTGCGATCGGCCAGAGCATCCTGCTCGCGCCGGCTGCCGCCCGCGGCCGCTCCGAGATCAAGCGGCTGTGGCGCGACCATCGGCGCGAGGTGCTGATCGTCGGGCTGGCCTCGCCCGCCAGCTACCTGCTGGTCCTGTACGCCCTGCGGATCGCGCCGGTCAGCCTCGTCGCTCCGGCGCGCGAGCTGTCGATCGTCTTCGGCGGGGTCGCCGCCTGGCTCGTGCTCCGCGAGCGCAACGCCGTGCGGCGGCTCGCCGGCTCGCTCGTGGTACTGGCTGGGATCGCTGCGATTGCGGTCGCCTGAGCGGCTCAGGTAGGCAGGAAGCATGGACGTACTGAGCAGCCGGGTGCTGATCCACCCCCGCGACCACGAGGTGTCGACCGCGTTCTACCGCGACGCTCTCGGCCTCGCGATCGAGCGCGAGTTCCCTGGTGGCACGCGGTTTTTCGCCGGTGGCGGTTCGATCGAGGTGGTCGGAGCCGGCGAAGAAGGACCCGGTCCGGACGTCAATCTGTTCCTGCAGGTCCGCGATCTCCCGGCGACTCTGGCCGAATTGGCCGGACGCGGGGTCGAACCGGTGCGCGAGGCCCGTCGCGAACCGTGGGGCACCGACGAGGCGTGGATCGCCGACCCGGACGGGCTGCGGATCGTCCTCGTCGAGGTCCCGGAGGACCACCCGTTGCGCCGCGACAAGCGCTAGCTCGGTTTCACGGCCCGGAGCTGGGCGGCGAGCGGGGCGAACCCGGGCGGGTCCCAGGTCCAGGTCTGCAGGTCGGTGAATCCCGCCGCGGCGGCTTCGCCGGCGAGTTCGTGCCGGGTCACCGGAAGCCATTTCTCGTGCGCCGAGAGCAGCAGCCGTCCGCCTGGCCGCAGCACCCGGAACAACTCGGCGAAGCTCGCCGCACGGTCGTCCCAGAGCTGGACGTTGTTCACGGTCAGCACGACGTCCGCGATCTCGTCCGCGCAGCCGGTCTGAGCCGCGCTGCCCGCGCGCACCTCGGCGCGGTCGCCGCAGCGGTCCGTGCAGAGATCGCGCATCTCGGGGGAGGGTTCGACGCCGATCACCTCGCCGGCGAGCTTGCTCGCCGCGTCGAGGCCGATCCCCGGACCGGGGCCGACGACGAGAACGGTTTCGTCCGGTTCGAGGCGGGCGAGGTCGACGACGCGGTGCTCGGTCGTGGCGTTGCTGACCG
Organism: Amycolatopsis sp. NPDC003676; assembly: GCF_053587275.1. Taxonomy (NCBI): domain Bacteria; kingdom Bacillati; phylum Actinomycetota; class Actinomycetes; order Pseudonocardiales; family Pseudonocardiaceae; genus Amycolatopsis; species Amycolatopsis sp. NPDC003676. The sequence goes on along the minus strand of NZ_JBSFNS010000102.1, from coordinate 24,497 downwards.
CCATCAGCTTGCCGCCGAGCCTGCCCAGCAGGCCGCTGGGGTGGCCGAAAGCCCGGTCGAGCGCGGCGTCGAGGACGCCGGGGCCGGGCGGCGAGGGGGAGGGTGAAGTGGTCATGCTTCGAGGTCATCACGAGTCGCGCGGGGCCGCATCGGGGATGACCCCCACCCGCACCCGGAGGTCCATGGGACGATGGGGTACGGACATCCCCCACCATCCCGAGGACAGCCCGAGTGACAGCGCCCAAGACGTTCGCCGACACCACCTTCACGCCGCCGGAGTTGATCCGCAACTTCTGCATCATCGCCCACATCGACCACGGCAAGTCGACGCTGGCGGACCGGATGCTGCAGCTCACCGGCGTCGTCGAGGAGCGGGCCATGCGCGCGCAGTACCTCGACCGCATGGACATCGAGCGGGAACGCGGCATCACGATCAAGGCCCAGAACGTCCGGCTGCCGTGGAAGATCAAGGACGGCCAGGGCGGTGAACAAGATTATGTCCTGCACATGATCGACACCCCCGGCCACGTCGACTTCACCTACGAGGTGTCCCGCGCGCTCGAAGCGTGCGAAGGAGCGATCCTGCTGGTGGACGCCGCGCAGGGGATCGAGGCGCAGACCCTGGCCAACCTGTACCTGGCGCTGGAGAACAACCTCCAGATCATCCCGGTGCTGAACAAGATCGACCTGCCCTCGGCCGACCCGGACAAGTACGCGGGCGAGATCGCGCACATCATCGGCTGCGAGCCCGACGACGTGCTGCGGGTCTCGGCGAAGACCGGCGTCGGCGTCGGCGCGGTGCTCGACGAGGTCGTGAAGCAGGTTCCGGCTCCGGTCGGCGACTCGGAAGCGCCCGCGCGGGCGATGATCTTCGACTCGGTCTACGACACCTACCGCGGCGTGGTGACCTACATCCGCGTGGTGGACGGCAAGATCACGCCGCGCGAGAAGATCAAGATGATGTCCACCGGCGCCACGCACGAACTGCTGGAGGTCGGCATCATCTCGCCGGAACCGAAGGCCAGCAAGGGCCTCGGCGTCGGCGAGGTCGGCTACCTGATCACCGGTGTGAAGGACGTGCGGCAGTCGAAGGTCGGCGACACCGTCACGGCCGAGCGAAACGGTGCCAAGGAGCCCTTGGCGGGCTACCGCGAGCCGAAGCCGATGGTCTACTCCGGCCTGTACCCGGTGGACGGCTCGGACTACCCGGAACTGCGCGAGGCGCTCGAGAAGCTGCAGCTCAACGACGCCGCGCTGACCTACGAGCCGGAGACGTCGGTGGCGCTGGGCTTCGGCTTCCGCTGCGGCTTCCTCGGTCTGCTGCACCTGGAAATCACCCGGGACCGGCTGGAGCGCGAATTCGGGCTGGACCTGATTTCGACCGCGCCGAACGTGGTGTACCGCGTGGTGCTGGAGGACCGCAGCGAGGTCATCGTCACGAACCCGTCGGACTGGCCGGGCGGGCTCAAGATCTCCGAGGTGCACGAGCCGGTCTCGAAGGTCAGCATCCTCGCGCCGTCGGAGTTCGTGGGCACGATCATGGAGCTGTGCCAGGCGAAACGCGGCAACCTGCTGGGCATGGACTACCTGTCCGAGGACCGCGTCGAGCTGCGGTACACGATTCCGCTGGCGGAGATCATCTTCGACTTCTTCGACACGCTGAAGTCGCGCACCCGCGGTTACGCGTCGCTCGACTACGAGGAATCGGGCGAGCAGGTGGCCGATCTGGTGAAGGTCGACATTTTGCTGCAGGGCGAGACGGTGGACGCGTTCTCCGCGATCGTGCACAAGGACGCTGCCTACACGTATGGAAACCGCATGGCGACCCGCCTGCGCGAGCTGATTCCGCGGCAGCAGTTCGAGGTGCCGATCCAGGCGGCGATCGGTTCGCGGATCATCGCGCGCGAAACGATCCGCGCCATCCGCAAGGACGTGCTGGCCAAATGCTACGGCGGCGACATCTCGCGGAAGCGGAAACTGCTGGAGAAGCAGAAGGAAGGCAAGAAGCGCATGAAGACCGTCGGCAGGGTGGAGGTGCCGCAGGAAGCGTTCGTCGCGGCACTGTCCACTGAGGACAACGGGAAGAACAAGAAGTAGGTCCCCCTTCGGGTGAACGGCGGCTCCGGCTTTCCGGGAGCCGCCGTTTTTGTCGGTGGGGGCTGGTGTTCTCAATTGCGGACAGAGACTCTCTGGCGCGAACAGGGAAAGGAGAGCACCATGACGGTCATGACGGACATCGAGTATCCGCCCGGGTCGGACCCCATGACGGTGCACGACCTCGAGGGGATGCCGCAGGATGGCCGCCGTTACGAACTCATCGACGGGACACTCCTCGTGAGCCCCGCGCCAGGTCTGAGACACCAGACCATCGGCTACCGGCTGTACGGCGTGCTCGATGCGGCCTGTCCGGAAGAATTGTTCGTCGTCGGCGCGCCGTTCGCGGTGCACGTGGGCGATCGGATAGAGCTGCAGCCGGATGTGCTGGTAGGACGGACCGAGGATTTCACTGCCAAGGATCTGCCCGTGCCGCCGGTGCTTGCGGTCGAGGTGCTGTCGCCGAGCACGTCGATTCACGACCTGAACACCAAGAAGGCGCTCTACGAACGGCTGGGCGTCCCGAGCTACTGGGTGATCGACCCGGTGACCGCCGAACTGGCCGTGTTCGAACTGGACGAGGACGGTCGCTATCGCCAGGTCGCCAAGACGGCGGGTGCCGAGGTTTTCGAGGCGCAGCGGCCGTTCTCGGTTCGGGTGGTGCCCGAGGAGTTGATCGGAAGGAGCTGATCTGTTCCGGTTGAGTCGCCCGGATATCGTGCGACGGAGGACTCGGTCAGCCGTTGCCGATGATCCTGACCACCTCCACGAACACCGCGGCTCGGCGTTCGGCGGCCATCACCCGGTCGTACTCCGCCCAGTCGTCGTGGGTTCCGGTGGCGGCGCGGAACACCTCGCGCAGCAGGGGCGGGAGGTCGTCGGCCGGGAAGGACGGGTCGGGGTCGTCCGGGCCGATCAGGCGGACCGGGCCGGTCACCGAGAGCCAGCGCCAGCCGCGGCGGAACGTGACGGTCGCGTGGCCGTTGCGGCGCAGCAGCGCGAGCTTGTGCGCGCCGCCGACGGCGACGAAGCCGACGCTCGGCTTGCCGGTCACCGGGTCGTTCAGGATGCCCGCGTTCACCACGGAGGCGTGCACGGTGCCGTCGGCGCGGGTCGTGGCCACGGTGGCGAGGCCGTTCTCCTCCACCGTCAGCGCGCGGAGCTGTTCCAGGGTTGCCGTCATGCTCCTGTGCAACGCGGCGGCGGCCCGGCGCATTTCCGGTCCGGCACTAGGCTCGGGGACATGTTCGATGATCTCGAGTTCCCGGTGATCGTGGCGCCGATGGCGGGCGGGCCGACGACGCCGCAGCTGGTCGGCGCCGTCACGGACGCGGGCGGGTTCGGTTTCCTCGCGGCCGGCTACCTCAGCGCGGAGACGCTGGACGCCCGGATCGCGCACACCGCCGACCTCACCGGCGGCCGGTTCGGCGTCAACCTGTTCGTCCCCGGCGGCCGGTCGGTGGCCGACCTCGCCGCGCACCGCGAACGGTTGCTCGCCGAAGCCGTGCGCTACGGCGTCGAACTCGGCGACCCGGTCTGGGACGACGACGAGTACCCGGCGAAACTCGACCTCGTCGTGCGCCACCGGGTTCCGCTGGTGTCGTTCACCTTCGGCGCGCCGACGTCCGCCGAGGTGCAGCGGATCCACGAGGCCGGCGGAAAGGTCGCGGTCACCGTCACGAATCCGGAGGAAGCCGACCTCGCCGCCGCGCGCGGAGCCGACGCGCTCGTCGTGCAGGGCTTCGAGGCCGGTGGCCACCGGGGCCTGTTCACCGACGACCCGGGCAACCCGGCCGGCGGCGAGGAGTACGGCCTGCTCGCGCTGCTGCGTTTGCTCGGCGCGCGCACGAGCCTGCCGTTGATCGCGGCCGGTGGCCTGGTCAACGGCGCCGACGTCGCGGCGGTGCTGGCGGGCGGCGCGTCGGCGGCGCAGCTGGGCACGGCCTTCCTGCTCGCGACGGAAGCCGGCACCGGCGAGACCCAGCGGCGGGCGCTCGCCGAGGCGGGCCGGGCGACTGCGTTCACGCGCGCGTTCAGCGGACGCCCGGCGCGGGGCATGGTGAACCGCGTCCTGAGCGACCTCTCCGCCGACGCGCCCGCCGCCTATCCGCAGCTGCACCACCTGAGCAAACCGGTCCGCGCGGCGGCCGGGAAAGCCGGTGACCCGGAGGCGATGTCGCTGTGGGCGGGGCAGACGTATCCGCTCGCCAGCGACGGTTCAGCGGCCTCGATCGTGGCTCGTCTCCGTGCGGAAGCGAAGTCCGCGGCGGAACGGCTCGACCGGTTGCGTTGAGCTTTCCGACGTTCGTGTGCCGCCTCGAGTCGGTGGCAGCGCGCCCGAGGACCCGCATGTGGTTTGGTCGCGGGCAGTGTCGAAGCGGGCGGTTCGCGCGATGGCGATGCGCGCTCATGGGCCACGAACGTGCCCGATTGGGCACGTCAGCGGATCGCCGACACGGGCAAAGCACATGCGGGGGACACCGCAACGGCGTCCCCCGCATCAAAGCCGCGGCAAGCAGAACCGCGGCGATCCGAACTGCGGCAAGCAAAGCCTGCGGCGATCGGAACCGCGGCGAGCAAAGCCTGCGGCAAGCAGAACCGCAGCAAGCAAACCCGCAGCAAGCAAACCCGCAGCGATCTGAACCGCAGTGTCAGTCCGAAGTGGACTTCACTCCGCCAGCATCCCCGTCGCCAGAACCAGCCGACTCGCCCCGTTCCATCGCGGAGTGCCGTTTGCTGTAGGAGAAGTAGATCACCATCCCGATCGCGAACCAGATCGCGAAGCGCAGCCAGGTTTCCGGCTTCAGGAACGTGATCAGCCAGACCGAGAAGATCACCCCGATGATCGGCACCACCGGCATGCCGGGCGTCTTGAACGTGCGCGGCAGGTCCGGGCGCTTGTAGCGCAGCACGATCACCGCGATGCAGACGACCACGAAGGCCAGCAGGATGCCGATGTTCGTCAGTTCCGCGGCTTCGCCGATCGGCAGCACGCCCGCGATCAACGCGGACGCGACGCCCAGGATCCACGTGATGCGCGACGGGACCTTGCGCACCGGATGGGTCTTCGAGAACCACTTCGGCAGCAGGCCGTCGCGGCTCATCGAGTAGCCCACCCGGGTCGCGCCCAGCAGGAAGGTGAACAGCACCGTCAGGATGCCGATGATCGCGCCGACCGCGATGATCGCGCCCAGCCAGCCGAGGCCGACCTTCGCGAATGCGCTCGAGAACGCGGCTTCCGGGTTGATGTCGGTGTACTTCACCATGCCGGTCAGGACCAGGCAGGCCAGCACGTACAGCACCATCGAGATCGCCAGCGAGTAGATGATCGCCTTCGGCATGTGCTTCTGCGAGTCCTGCGACTCCTCGGCCGCGGTCGACATCGCGTCGTAGCCGAAGACCGCGAAGAACACCGTTGCCGCGCCGGTGAAAGCGCCGCTGAGGCCGAACGGGAAGAAGTTGCTGTAGTTGCCGCTCTGGATGTGGAAGGCGCCGACCACGATCACCAGCAGCACCAGGCCGACCTTCAGGTACACCAGCAGCGTTTCGAAGCGCGCCGCGTTTTTCATGCCCTGATTGAGAATGAAGGCGATCAGCAGGCAGAGCAGCACCGCGAACAGGTTGATCTTGTACGACCCTGGTTCGACGCCCGCCGGTTCCGTCCCTGGGGCGCCGGACATCCAGTGCGGCAGCGATACGTGCAGGAAGCCCAGCAAATCGTTGAAGTAGCCGGAAATCCCGATCGCCACCACGGACACGATCGCGGTGTACTCCAGCAGCAGGTCCCAGCCGATGAACCAGCCGACGATCTCGCCGAGCACCGCGTACCCGTAGGTGTAAGCCGAGCCCGCGCGCGGGATGAGGCCGGCGAACTCGGCGTAGGAGAACGCCGCCGCGGCGCTCGCGATGCCCGCGATCAGGAACGAGATCAGCACGGCCGGGCCCGCGGTCTTGTTCGCGACCGCGCCGGCGAGCGAGAAGATGCCGGCGCCGATGATGCCGCCGACGCCGATCGCGGTCAGCTGCCGCAAGCCGAGCGTGCGCTGCAGGCCGCTTTCGCCGGCCTGCTCGATGGTTTCGATCGGCTTCCGCCGGAAGATCCCGGACCCGGAGCCCAGGTTAGGGCCGCGCGGAGCTGACATCGATGTCTCCTCAGACTGGTGGTTCGCAGGCCCCGGGTTCCGGGCCCTGGCAGGGCACCGTACCCGGCGGCGCCTCGCCTGTCACCGACTCCATAGTGTGACGATCTTGGCAGCCTGAGTCACCCGGTCGCGGAGTCGTCCTCGACGTCGTTGACCGTGGGCGCCGGGCGCGCGGCCGAGCGGACCGCGCCGGCGGAGAAGAAGGCGAGCAGTTCCGCGACCTCGGCCGGGTCGTCCAATTGCGGGCAGTGGCCCCAGTCCTCGCGGACGACGAGCCTGCTGTGCGGCACCAGCGTGTGCAGCTTCCGCCCGGACGCGGCCGTCACCAGCTTGTCCTTGCCGCAGGCGACCGCGAGCAGCGGGATCTTGATCTGGTCGAGGCGGTAGGCGTCGGCCAGTTCTGCGACAAGCTGCCGGGCCTCTTCGAGCCGCGACGTGGTGGCCCGGTAGTCGGGAAAGAGGGTGGTGAACCGCCGGACCTGGCCCGCGTCGGCTTGCCGCGAGTCGGCGTAGAGGATCCGCGGCACGAGCTGTTCGGCGACCGCGCGGACCAGGAAACCCGGCACCGGCAACGGAAGCGAGGAGTACAGCCGCAGCGGCAGCGGGTTGCGCCCGACCGTGCGCACCAGCCACGAGTCGACGAAGCCGGGCGCGGCGATCGACACCACGCCCGCGGCCGGCAGCCGCTGGTTCTGCGCCGCGCGGAGGCTCATCGTGCCGCCGAGCGAGTTGCCCGCGAGCACCACCGGGCCGAGCACGGCCTGCTCGCGGACCACCGCGGCGGTGAAGGCGTCGAGCTGCGGCAGCATCGGACCGGGGCGCAGCGGCTGCGCGTCGCCGAAGCCGGGAAGGTCGACAGCGATCGCGGCGATGCCCGCGGCGGCTAGTTCTCCGAGTACTGGCCGCCACGTGTCGGCACTGTCGCAATATCCGTGGAGCAACACGAGGCGCGGCGCGCGGGGTTTCCCGTCGGCCTTGCGGCGCGTGCGCTTGGGTGCGGGCGCCTCGGCGACGGGCGGCCCGACCTCCAGCACGCGCGTGCGCATGCCGGCGAACCGCCGGAAGGATTCCCGGATCGGCTCCGGTTCGCTGGGGTGCCGGCCGCCCCGGCCGGCCGGGACTGGCCGCTGCGTCGCGGTCATGTTCTCCAGGTTAACCGCCCAAGGTCGAGTTCTGGTGGAACTTTGGGGGTCACTATCTGATTGCGAAGCTGGGGTGTTGACGATTTACCGGAGAACAGGTAAAAGCGCCGGCCTGGACTCACTGAACGTGAAAAGCCCAGGCCAGCGCGGCGCGACCAGTGTCAGCGAGTGAAAACGATCTTCCCCGCGGTCTCGCCGGCGGCCATCGCGGCGAATCCCGCGGGGGCCTCCGTAAGGGGGAGCTCCGTGCCGATCTGCGGCTTGATGCCCTTCAGATCGAGGTAGGCGAGCAGGTCGGCCAGCTCGTCGCGGGTGCCCATGGTCGAGCCGAGGACTCGCAGCTGCAGGAAGAAAACCCGCTGCAGGTCGGCCGACGGGTCGGGGCCGCTGGTCGAACCGGACACCACGACCACGCCGCCCGGCTTCAGCGATTTGAGCGTGTGCCCCCAGGTCGCCTTGCCGACGGTCTCGAACACCGCGTCCACCCGCTCGGGCAGCCGCGCGCCGGACTCGAACGTCTGGTGCGCGCCGACGCTCTCGGCCAGCGCGCGCTTCTCCTCGGTGCGCCCGGTGACCCACACGCGGAACCCGGCAGCGCGGCCGAGCGCGATCAGCGCGGTCGACACCCCGCCGGACGCGCCCTGCACCAGCATCGTCTGGCCTGGCCGCAGCTCCGACTTCACGAACAGCATCCGGTACGCGGTGAGCCAGGCGGTGCCCATCGTCGCGCCCTCGGCGAAGCTCAGTCCGGCCGGCTTCGGCACCGCGTTGCGGGCCGGGACCACGACCTGGTCGGCGAACGTGCCCTGGTGCTTCTCGGTGAGCAGAGTGCGCTTCGGGTCGAGCGTGTCGTCGCCCTGCCAGCCCGGCGCGTTGATCACCGAATGCAGCACGACCTCGGTGCCGTCGTCGAGCGTGCCCGCTCCGTCGCAGCCGAGGATCATCGGGAACTGGTCGGCCTTGATGCCGACGCCGCGCAAGGTCCACAGGTCGTGCATGTTCAGGCTGGCGGCTTTGACGTGCACCCGGACCCAGCCTTCGGGCACCTCGGGTTCCGGCCGCTCGCCGACGACCAGCGAATCGAGCGGGGACTCGGCGTTGGGTTCCTGCGCGTATACGGCGAACATGGCAGCAACCTACCTCCCCTGCGCGACCCGCCGCAGTGGAGCGCGCGTAGGCTCACACTCGTGTTTGAGGGCCTGGCCAACTGGTGGGACGGGGTCGAGCTGTGGCTCGCCCAAGCCTGGTTCCCCGTGCAGTTCGTGCTGGTGATGGCGGTGCTCGTGCCGCTGTGCCTGCTCGCCGCGTGGGCCATCGACAAGCTGGTCGAGCGCTTCGGCCGCTGGTTCGGCACGGCCCGTGACGACGACGGTCCCGGCCGCTCCTAAGCTGGCACACCATGGTCAACCGTAGGCGGATCACCGCTGCGCTCGTCGGTCTCCTCGTGCTGGTGCTCGGCGGATGGCTCGTCAAGGAAACCGCCGGCTCCTCGGATTCGCCGGCGCCGTCGTCCTCGTCGAGCGCTCCCGCCGCCGCTTCCGGGAAGGTGCCGGGAGCGGACTCGAAGCTGCCGGTCAAACCGTTGTCCTCGCTGCCTTCGCAGGCGAAAGACACCTGGACACTGATCCAAAAGGGCGGGCCCTATCCGTATCCGCGCAATGACGACGTCGTCTTCCAGAACCGGGAGAAAAGGCTTCCCGCGGAGAAGAACGGCTATTACCACGAATACACCGTGAAAACGCCGGGGAGCCCGGACCGAGGGGCCCGCCGGTTGATCACAGGGGCGGGGAAAGAGTTGTATTACACAGGCGATCATTACGCGTCGTTCGTCGTTGTGGACCCCGCGCGGTGACCGGCGAGACGGCGCAGGCCGCGGCGGACGCGGCGTTCGCGCGCGGGGCTTATCCGCATCGGGTCGACGGGACGCGGGCGCTGGACAAACTGTCGGCGCTGGACGCGATCGGCGAGGCGCTGTCTTTTCCGTCTTATTTCGGGCGGAATCTGGACGCGCTGTACGACATGCTCACGGATTTGTCGTGGCTGCCGACCGGCGAGCACGTGCTGATCTGGACCGGGTCGGACGGATTGAAAGCCGCCGAGCCCAAGGCTTATCTGGCGGTGCGCAGCGTGTTGTCGGACGCGCAGCGGGCGATGGGCTCCGGTGACCGGCGGCTGACCTTGGTGCTGGTGGAGGCTTGACGAGCCGTGAGGGGAACCCCGGGGTTCCCCTCACGGACGGCGTCAGTCCTGCGGCACCCAGTTCGGCTTGCGCTTCTGGGCGAAAGCCTGGATCCCTTCCTGGCCTTCCGCGCTGGCGAAGAATCCCGCCGAGAGGGCGTTCATGTCCGCGAAGCCTTCGGCCGGAGTGGCCGGACGCGGGCGGGCCAGCAGTTCCTTGGTGGCGGCCAACGCTTTCGGGCCGCCAAGGGTCAGCGACTTGAGGTAGGCCTCGACGGTCTTGTCCAGGTCCTCGGCGGGGACGCAGGCGTTCAGCAGGCCGATCTCCACCGCGCGCTTCGCGTCGAAGACGTCGCCGGTCAGGAACAGTTCGTGCGCGGCACGGGCGTTCAGCCGCGGGAGCACCGTCAGGCTGATGACCGCCGGGATGACGCCGATGCGGACTTCCGAGAAGGCGAACGTCGCTTCCGGGACCGCGACCGCGATGTCGCACGCGGCGACCATGCCGATGCCGCCCGCGCGAGCCGGGCCGGCCAGCCGGGCGACGACCGGCTTCGGGCTCGTCCACAGCTGGTCCAGGATCTGCGGGAACTCGTTCACGCCCTGGTCGGAGGAACCGGCGCCGCGGGCTTCCTTCAAGTCCATGCCGGCGCAGAAGACCGGGCCGGTGTGGGTCAGTTGCACCACGCGCACCGAGTCGTCCTCGCGGGCCTTGGTCAGCGACTCGCTCAGTTCCCGCCGCAGCTGCGCCGACAGCGCGTTGCGGTTGTGCGGGGAGTCCAGGGTGATCGTGGCGATGCCGGCCGCCACCTCGTAGTGCACCAGTTCGTCAGCCATGCCTGACACTTTCGCACACCGCCTGCCCGGGAGCGGGTGTGAAGTTCATGCACGAAAACCCGTGCACGAAAATTCGTGCACCGCTACCTTGGACGCATGGCAGAACCTCGCCCCGCCGATCTCAAGGCACTCAAAGCGCTCGCGAATCCGTTGCGGCAGCGGATTCTCGAGGCGCTCGCCGCGTCCGGACCGGCGACGTCGACCACGCTCGCCGAACGGCTGGGCGTGACCAGCGGCGGGACCAGTTACAACCTGCGGGTGCTGGCGGAGAACGGGTTCGTCGAGGAGCTTCCCGAACGCGCGCGCGGACGTGAACGCTGGTGGCGCGTGGCGGATTACGACCTGCGGCTGCCGCCCGCGGACGAACGCGACGACCCGGCCAAGGCGGCGATCGGCGAGCTGCACCGGCTGTGGCTCGCGGGCGACACCGAACTCTACGAACGGTTCGAGCGCGAGCGCCCGCGGCTCGGGGAATGGGCGGACGCGATTCCGTACTCGCGCGGCGCGATCACCGTGACGCTGGACGAGCTGGGGGACTTTTTCGAGGCGTATCTCGCCTTGCTGCGCCGGTATCAGCGGCCGGACGACGAGACGCCGGAGGGGGCGCGCCGGGTCGAGACGCGGATGCTCGCGTTCCCGGCCCCGAGTGGAGAGGGGGCCGTCCAGGACTGAACTGGAGGAGGCCCTGGGTGCCGAGCGGCAACTCGGCACCCAGGAATGAGGGAAAACGTCGCACGATCTCCCGAAGCAAGGAGAACACTTCATGCTGCCCTGGGGCAAATCGCGGCTCGCCGCCGCGATCCTCGCGCTGGGCTCGGTCCTTCCGACCGCCCAGCCGGCACAAGCACCACCGTCCGCCGACGTCAGCTTCACCGGCTCGGGCGGAATCACGGTGCACGGCACGGTATTCCGGCCGGGCGGGCCAGCGAAGTCCGCGATCGTCCTGCAAGGCGGGTCGGACTGGCGGACGCGGGACAACCTCCGGTTGCAGGCCGAGATGTTCACGCGACTCGGCGTGACGACGCTCGTGTACGACCGGCGTACCAGCGGTTATTCCAAGACCCAGCGCGATTACGGCGTGCTGGCGGACGATCTGGTCTCGGCGGTGCACGCGTTGCGGTCGCAGTCGGGAGCCGCGGAGGTCGGCGTCTGGGGCGTCAGCGAGGGTGCGTGGGTCGTGCCCCTCGCGGCGACGCGGACCGCGGACATTTCGTATGTGATCACCGTCGGCGGATCCGGGTGGGGCGGAGCCAGGCAGACCTCGTGGTACTGGGGGAATGTCCTTCGCCACCAAGGGATTTCCGGTTCGCTGCTGACGACGTTGCCGGTGCAGGGAACGCGCTTCGCGGTCGGGGCGGGGCTGTTTCCCGAGGCGGATTACGACCCGGTCCCGGTGTTGCGGCGGCTGAAACAGCCGATCCTGGCATTGTGGGGCGACCTCGACATCAACCACGTGCCGGTCGAGAGTTCCCGGATCTTCGCGGACGCGCTGGCCGGGCACCCGAACCACACGATTCGGTTTGTCGCTGGCGGCGGGCCGGATCTGTACCCGACCAGCGATGCCGGGTTCGACCGGCTGCCTCGGGTCGTGTCCGGTTACCCGGCGGTCGTCGGCCAATGGCTGGCGGATCGGCAGGGCGTGCACGTGGAGACCGCGGCGTTCACGCAGTGGCCGACCGAAGCGCTCCGGCCGCTTTCCTGGTGGGAATCTGTTTGGGCGCATGGGATCGCGCTCGCCTTGCTGCTTGGCGGGTTCGCGGTCGGCGGCGTGGTCGCGCTGGTGCGTCGCCGGGGGACCAGGTCGTCGCGGTGGCTGGCCGGGTTGGGAACGGCGACTGTCGCCGGGTTCGTCGGAATGCTCGGCTGGGCGCAGATGTCCGGGATGAAGGATCTCGGACCGGTGTTCGTCGGACGGCCGTTGCCGTGGCTTGCGGTGCAAGCGCTGGCGGTCGCGACGGTGGTGGTGTTGGTGGTGACCGCAACCGGGCTGCGGAAACCGGACCGGCGGCGCGGGACGATCGCGCCGCTCGTGGCCGGGTTGGTGTTCGTGCCGTGGGCGGTCTACTGGGGATTGCTGCTCCCGTGAACCGGGCGCGGCCACCCGGGCGCAGCGGGTGGCCGCGGTCCGGATCAGCCGATCGTCGTCGTGGTGAAAACCGGGCTCGGGTTCGGGAAGCACGCCGTCGGTGCGGTCACGTCGCCGATGATGCTGCTGGCCACGGCCTTGAAGGTCAGGCCGGGGTCGCTGTAGCTGGTGCCGGACAGTTTGGTTTCGATCGTGCCGGAGTCGCCTGCCTTGAGATGTGCGGTGATGGTCGGCAGTTCGAAGGTCGAACCGCCGGCGATCGGGCCGGGGAAGCTCAGGGTCGCGACGCCGTTGGCGACGCTGATCGTCGGCGGGGTGTCGCCGAGGCCGGAGCCGCCGGCGAGGTCGGCGCTGACGTAGGTCGAGTTCGCCGGGATCGGGAACTTCAGCGCGAAGGTGTTGATGTTCTTGACTTTGTTGCCGCCCACGTCGCTCGGGACGGTGTTGGGCGCGGGGTCGATGACGACGTCGAACGCGCCGCCGGGGGCGACCGTCGCGGGTGCGGTGACGTCGGCGTTCTGGGTCAGCGACACCTGCTGCGGGCCGACCACCGGTGCGTCGGCCTGGCAGTCGAAGTTGATCGCGGTCGCGGCGGACGCCGGGGCCGCGAGGGCGAGCGGAAGGGCGGCGACCGCCGTCAGCGCGGCCAGCCGGTAAAAGTGAGGTGCTTTCATCTGTGTGCTCCTACCTGCGGGTTTCACGGGGGAGAGAGAAAGCTGCGCAGCGATTAGAGAGTTACCGGCAAGTTAAGTAGCGCGTCAAGGATTGACCGTTCACGGGTGCGCACCGTGACGGAAAATGTGAATACTGCTCACCTTGTGGCGGTAGGAGTGGTCTGAAGCGGCCGTTCGGGCCTACCGACGGTGGTCCGACAGGGCGAGCCAGCGATCAGGTCAGGCGGCGGTCCGCAGCAGTCCGGAGATCGCGGCGGCGTACCGTCCGATCACGACGTCCGCGACGCGCGGGTCGTCCGCGAGCGGCTCGGCGATGAACGCGCCCGGGTCGGCGTCGCGGGCCAGCAAGGCGATCCGGTCCGGCAGCAAACCGGGGGCCAGGAACCACGACGCCACCACGAGATGCCGCACGCCGCGATCGCGCAGGCGAGCGGCGGCGGCCGGGATGTCCGGCTGAGTGGCGCTGGCGAACGCCTCGCTCACCGGAACTCCGAGCTGCTTTTCCCAGCGTGCGGCCACTCCGGCGACGACCGCGTTGGCCTCGGGATTGGACGAGCCGACCGCGCTCAGCAGCACGCCGGTTCCGCTGCGGAGGCGGGCTCCGGCGAGCCGGTCGAGGGCGACGGCTTCGAGCGCCGGGTCGGCGCCCAGCACGTCCGACACCCGGATCCGGAACCCGGGGCACTCCGCGGTCACCTCGTCGACCAGCGCGGGCAGGTCGACCCGGGCATGGAAAGCGCTGCCCAGCAACAACGGCACGACGACCGCGGAGCGGTGCCCGTCAAAATAAAGGCCGCGCAGCACGTCGGTAACCCGCGGCTCCGACAGGTCGAGGAACGATTCGTGCACGTCCAGCCCCGGCGCCTGCGCACGGACGACGTCGACCAGCGCCCGCACCGTCGCGGCGGAGCGGGGGTCACGACTGCCGTGCGCGACGGCGACCAGGGGAGGCGTCACGAGAACCGTTCTCCGACGAGTCCGGCGGCGAGCGTGTCGCCGTCCTTCGGGTCGATCACCAGGAACGCGCCGGTGCGCGGGCTCACGCCGTAGTCGTCCACCGGCAGCGGCTCGGCCAGCTGCAGGCTGACACTGCCGATGTCGTTGAGCTCCAAGCTTTCCGGAGAGTCCACACTGGACAGAGTCTGCTCGTCGAACCGGGCGTGCAACTCGGTGGTGAGTCCTTGCACGGTCCGCGTGCCGTGCTTGATCAGCACCCGCGCGCCGGTCTTGAGCGGCTTCGAGGACAGCCAGCACAGCGTGCCGGTGATCTCGTCAGTGACCTCCGGCGGCGCGTCGGCGGCCGCGATGAGGTCGCCGCGGCTGATGTCGATGTCGTCGGAGAGCAGCAGGGTCACCGAGGTGCCGGCGCCTGCTTCTTCCAACGGACCGTCCGCGGTGTCGATCCGCTCGACTCGGCTGCGGATCCCTTGCGGCTGCACGACAATCTCGTCGCCAGGACGCACCGTGCCGGCGGCGATCTGACCGGCGTAGCCGCGGTAATCCGGGTACTCGGCGGTGCGGGGGCGGATCACGTACTGCACCGGGAAGCGCAGCGCGGAATCGTGCGGATCCGGTGCCACGGGCACGTTTTCGAGGTGCTCCAGCAGTGACGGGCCGTCGTACCACGGGGTCTTCTCGGACCGCGTCGCCACGTTGTCGCCGACCAGCGCGGAAACCGGAATGGTGACCACGGAGGCCGAGTCGTAGCCCAGCGATTCCGCGTGCGCGGTGAACTCCTTGGCGATGACGCCGAAGGTGTTCTCGTCGTAGTCGACGAGGTCGATCTTGTTCACCGCCAGCACCAGCTGCGGCACGCCCAGCAGCGCGAGGACGGCCGCGTGCCGCCGGGTCTGCTCGACCACGCCGTTGCGCGCGTCGACCAGCAGCACCGCGAGCTGTGCGGTGGACGCGCCGGTGACCGTGTTGCGGGTGTACTGCACGTGCCCCGGGGTGTCGGCGAGCACGAACGACCGCTTCGGCGTGGCGAAATACCGGTACGCGACGTCGATCGTGATGCCCTGTTCGCGCTCCGAGCGCAGGCCGTCGACGAGCAGCGAAAGGTCCGGAGTGGACAGTCCTTTGTCGACGGACGCGCGGGTGACCGCGTCGAGCTGGTCGGCGAGAACGGACTTGGTGTCGTACAGCAGCCGCCCGACCAGCGTGGACTTCCCGTCGTCCACGCTGCCCGCGGTGGCCAGCCTCAGCAGGCTCGACATCAGAAGTAGCCCTCCCGTTTGCGGTCTTCCATGGCCGCCTCGGACATCCGGTCGTCGGCGCGGGTGGCGCCGCGTTCGGTGAGCCGCGAAGCCTGGACCTCGGCGATCACTTCGTCCACAGTGGACGCCGTGGATTCGATCGCGCCGGTACACGAACCGTCGCCGACGGTCCGGTAGCGCACGCTCAGCTCGCGCACGTCCTCGCCGGGACGCGGCCCGCCCCACGGGCCTTCGCTGAGCCACATGCCGTCGCGCTGGTAGACCGCGCGCTGGTGGGCGTAGTAAATCGAAGGCAGCTCGACCTTCTCGCGGGCGATGTAGTTCCACACGTCCGCTTCGGTCCAGTTGGACAGCGGGAACACGCGGACCTGCTCGCCCGGACGGTGCCGTCCGTTGTAGAGGTTCCACAGCTCCGGCCGCTGCCGGCGCGGCTCCCACTGGCCGAAAGCGTTGCGCAGGCTGAAGATCCGCTCCTTGGCGCGCGCCCGCTCCTCGTCGCGACGACCGCCGCCGAAGACCGCGTCGAACTTGTTCTCCGCGATCGTCTCCAGCAGCGGCGTGGTCTGCAGCGGGTTGCGCAGGCCGTCGGCGCGTTCCTCGAGCCGGCCGTCGTCGATCCAGTCCTGGACCTTCGCGACGACCAGCCGCAGCCCGTGCTTTTCGACGACGCGGTCGCGGAACTGCAGGACCTCGTCGAAGTTGTGCCCGGTGTCCACGTGCAGCAGCGGGAACGGCACCGGCGCGGGCCAGAAGGCCTTGATCGCCAGGTGCAGCATCAGCGTCGAGTCCTTGCCGCCGGAGAACAGGATCACCGGCCGGTCGAACTCGCCCGCGACCTCGCGGAAGATGTGGATGGCCTCGGACTCAAGGGCGGCCAGGTTGTCGACAGCCGCATCGGCCGCCGGTTCCGCCGTCGTCATTAGTCCTCCTGTGTTAGCCATCAGCCATGCAGTCCGCACTCGGTCTTCGACTGCCCCGCCCACCGGCCGCTGCGCGGATCCTGCCCCGCCTCGACCTTCGCCGTGCACGGCGCACAGCCGATCGACAGGTAGCCGATCGACACCAGCGGGTTCTCCAGAATCCCGTTCGAGTGCAGGTAGCCGTTGAACTCGTCGTCGGTCCACGCCGCGATCGGGTTGATCTTCACCAGGCCGTTGCGCTCGTCCCAGGTGACGATCGGCGTGTTCGCGCGGGTCGGCGCGTCCACCCGGCGCACGCCGGTGACCCACGCCGAGTACTTGCCGAGCGTCTGCCGCAGCGGCACGACCTTGCGCAGGAAGCAACATTGGCCGGGGTCGCGTTCGTGCAGCTTCGGCCCGTACTCCGCGTCCTGTTCGGCGACGCTCTGCTCGGCCTGCGCGTTGACGATCCGGACCTCCGGGTACACCGTCTGCACCGCGTCGCGCACCCCGAGGGTTTCGGCGAAGTGGTAGCCGGTCTCCAGGAACAGCACGTCCACCGCGGGCTTGACCTTCGTGGCGAGGTCGATCAGGACGGCGTCCTGCATGTTCGACGCCACGATGAAGTCGTCGCCGAAGGTCTCGGCCGTCCAGCGAAGCGCCTCCTCGGCGGTCGCCTCGGCCAGTTCCTTCTCGGCGCGCTCGGCCAGCGCCCGGTAGTCCGCCACCGCGGTCACTGCAACACCCCTTCTTCAGCCCGCAACGCCCACTGCGGGAACCGTTCGCCCGGTTCGCGGCCCGCGACGTACGCGCGCACCACGCGTTCCACGTACTCGACCAGTTCGCCCGCGGTGACCTTGTGGCCGCGCAGCTTCCGGCCGAATCCGGCGTCGAGCCCGAGGCCGCCGCCGAGATGCACCTGGAAGCCCTCGACCTGATTGCCCTGGGCATCGGTGACGATCTGGCCCTTGAGCCCGATGTCCGCGGTCTGCACGCGGGCGCAGGAGTTGGGGCAGCCGTTGAGGTGCACCGTGACCGGCGTTTCCAGCTGCGCGTTGATGTCGGCGAGCGACTTCTCCAGATCCGCGACCAGCTGCTGCGCGCGCACCTTCGTCTCGACGATCGCGAGCTTGCAGAACTCCAGCCCGGTGCACGCCATCACGCTGCGCCGCCACGGCGACGGCTTGGTCTGCAGGCCCAGCTCGGCCAGCTCCGTCTCCAGCGCGGGGACCTTGTCCTCGGGCACGTCGAGCACGATCAGCTTCTGGTGCGGGGTCAGCCGCACCCGCTGGGATCCGGCCCGCTCAGCCGCGTCGGCGACGGCGACCAGCGTGCTGCCGGACACCCGCCCGGCGACCGGCGCGGCGCCGACGTAGTAGTTGCCGTCCTTCTGCTTGTGCACGCCGACGTGGTCGATCGGGGTCGCGGGGTTCTCCGGCGGCGGGCCGTCGATCAGCTTCCGCTTCAGGTACTCCGACTCGAGAACTTCACGGAATTTCTCGATGCCCCAGTCCTTGACCAGGAACTTCAGCCGCGCCCGCGAACGGAGCCTGCGGTAGCCGTAGTCGCGGAAGATGGACACGACGCCTTCCCACACCTGCGGGACCTCGTCCAGCGGGACCCACGCACCGAGCCGCTGCGCAAGCATCGGGTTCGTGGAGAGCCCGCCGCCGACCCACAGGTCGAGGCCGGGGCCGTGCTCGGGGTGGTTCACGCCGACGAACGCGATGTCGTTGATCTCGTGCACGATGTCCGGCAGCCCGGAGATCGCGGTCTTGAACTTGCGCGGCAGGTTGGCGAACCGGGGGTCGCCGATGTAGCGCTCGAGGATCTCGTCGATCGCCGGAGTGGCGTCGAGGACCTCGTTCTCGGCGATGCCGGCGACCGGGGAGCCGAGCACGACGCGCGGGCAGTCGCCGCAGGCCTCGGTGGTGGTCAGGCCGACGTTCTCCAGCCGGGACCAGATGGAGGGCACGTCCTCGATCTGGATCCAGTGGTACTGGACGTTCTGCCGGTCGCTGATGTCGGCGGTGTCGCGCGCGTGCTCCCGCGAGATCTCGCCGACCACCCGCAGCTGCTCGGTGGTGAGCGCGCCGCCGTCGATGCGCACGCGCATCATGAAGTAGCGGTCGTCGAGCTCCTCGGGCTCCAGCAGCGCGGTGCGGCCGCCATCGATGCCGGGCTTGCGCTGGGTGTAGAGGCCGAACCAGCGGAACCGGCCGCGAAGGTCTCCCGGGTCGATCGAGTCGAAACCCCGGTGCGCGTAGATGTTCTCGATCCGCGAGCGGACGTTGAGCGGGCTGTCGTCCTTCTTCGAGCGCTCGTTCGGGTTCAGCGGTTCCCGGTAGCCGAGCGCCCACTGGCCCTCGCCGCGCTTCTGGCGAGTCCGAGGCGTGCGGCCCTTCGCGGGCGTCTCACGCGGGGGTGCGGACATGGAGATCCTCCGGGCGGGGTTGTCGAGGCGGCTCCGCCGCGGCGTCGATGCGGGGCGGGCGGGCCGGTCGTCCAGGTGGTGGGCTGGGCGGGGTGGTGCGCGGGAGTCAGCGAACAGGCCGGCAGAGCGCGCTCGCGACCCGGAGAAGGTCGACGTGGCGGCGCGCCACGAGAAGGACACCGGCAGGACTCACCGGCTCAGATTGCCACGCGGGCCGAACGTCGTCCAAGGGCGTCCGGATCGTGGGAGAAGGCTCACTGCGGGGGTGCGAAACGGCCGCCGATGTGCATTGGCCGGGCGATCTGCCAGGTCTTTCCCGTCTTTCGGACGCATCGTGGGACGGTTTCGGGCGCTTGTCAACCGGGTGCGCGCCGGGCGGCGCATCGTTCGGCAGCCGAACTTTCCGCCGGGTGGCGCAGGGGCGCGCGGGAGCCGGCGGCAGGCGGGGGAGAATGGACGTCGTGCCTGTTCCCGACACCCACCGTCCTCCCGCCGGACTGCCCGAGACCGCGCTCGCCGGTCTCGGCACCCGTCCGTTCGGCGTGTACGTCCACGTGCCGTTTTGCGCGACCCGCTGCGGTTACTGCGACTTC
The DNA here is from genome assembly GCF_053587275.1 of Amycolatopsis sp. NPDC003676. Taxonomy (NCBI): domain Bacteria; kingdom Bacillati; phylum Actinomycetota; class Actinomycetes; order Pseudonocardiales; family Pseudonocardiaceae; genus Amycolatopsis; species Amycolatopsis sp. NPDC003676. The sequence goes on along the minus strand of NZ_JBSFNS010000102.1, from coordinate 5,202 downwards.
AACACCTACACCGCGGGCGAACTCGGTTCTGCCGCCTCGCCGCGGTCGTGGCTGGACGCGCTGCGCCGCGAGCTGGAGCTGGGCGCGGAGATCCTGGACAACGCACCTCAGGCGGAGACGGTGTTCGTCGGCGGCGGAACGCCGTCCATGCTCGGCGCGGACGGGCTGGCCGAGGTTCTCGACGGCGTCCGGTCGGTGTTCGGGCTCGCGCCAGGTGCGGAGGTGACGACCGAATCGAACCCGGAGTCCACTTCGCCCGAGTTCTTCGCGGGCATCCGTGACGCGGGTTACACCCGGGTGTCGCTGGGCATGCAGTCCGCGGCCCGGCACGTGCTCAAGGTGCTCGACCGCGTGCACACGCCCGGCCGTCCGGTCGACGCCGCGCGCGAGGCCCGGGCCGCCGGGTTCGAGCATGTGAACCTCGACCTTATTTACGGCACACCGGGGGAGAGGGTCGAAGACCTGCGCGCGTCGCTCGACGCTGTGCTCTCTGCGGGCGTTGACCACGTGTCCGCGTACGCGCTGATCGTGGAGGACGGCACCGCGCTGGCCCGCCGGGTGCGGCGCGGCGAACTGCCCGCGCCGGACGACGACACGCTGGCCAGCTACTACGAAATGATCGACTCCGTCCTCGCCGGTGCGGGGTTGACCTGGTACGAGGTGTCGAACTGGGCGACCGACGAGGCGGCGCGGTGCCGCCACAACCTCGGCTACTGGCAGGGCGGCGACTGGTGGGGCGCCGGGCCGGGCGCGCACAGTCACGTCGGCGGCGTGCGGTGGTGGAACGTCAAGCATCCGGCCAAGTACTCGAGCCTGCTCGCCCAGCGGCAGAGCCCGGAGGCTGATCGAGAGGTGCTCACCGAGGAGGACCAGCACCTGGAGCGGATCATGCTGGAGCTTCGGATCTCCGACGGACTGGCGTTGTCGGCGCTCGACGAGTCCGGAATCAAGGAAGCGAGGGCGGCCGCCGCGGAGGGGCTGCTCGAAGTGTCCGATTTGGACAGTCGGGGCCGCGCGGTGCTGACCGACCGCGGCCGGTTGCTCGCGGATGCTGTGGTCCGGAGGCTGGCCGGCTGAATTTTCGCCCGCCGGGCATAAATCCGTTCGATCGTTTGTTGGGCTAAGCATACGAGCGAGGGAGACGCGTATGCCGCAGGCGGTCAGATACGGCGAACACGGCGGGATCGAAGTGCTGCAGCTGGCCGAAGTGCCTCGGCCGGCGCCGGAATCCGGGCAGGTGCTCGTGCAGGTCCGGGCCGCGGGCATCAATCCGGGGGAAACGAAGATCCGCGTCGGCGCGCTGGCGGAACGCTGGCCGTCCACCTTCCCGTCCGGGCAGGGCAGCGACCTGGCCGGAGTAGTGGTCGAGCTGGGCGCGGACGTCGAAGAAATCCAGGTGGGGGACGAGGTCGTCGGCTTCGTGCACACCCGTTCCAGTCACGCTGAATACGTGCTGGTTCCGCCGGAGCACCTCGTGCCGAAGCCGAGCGGGCTGGCGTGGGAGGTCGCGGGCGGGTTGTTCGTGGCCGGAACGACCGCGTACGCCGCGGTTCGGGCGGTGTGCCCGCGCGAGGGCGAGACGATCGTCGTGTCCGGGGCTGCTGGCGGGGTCGGGTCGCTGGCTGTGCAGCTGGCGAAGCTCACCGGCGCGACCGTGATCGGCATTGCCAGCGAAGCGAACCACGAGTGGTTGCGCGAGCACGACATTGTCCCGATCGCGTACGGCGAAGGGCTCGAAGAGCGGCTCCGTGAGCTGACTGGAGACCAGGTGCACGCGTTCATCGACACTTACGGCGAAGGTTACGTCGAACTCGCCTTGCGGCTCGGCGTCTACCCCGGCCGGATCGACACGGTGGTCGACTTCGACGCCGCCGAGAAGTACCGGGTGAAGACCGAGGGCAACATCGCCGGGGCGAGCGCCGAGGTCATGCGGGACCTCGTTGCCTTGGCGGACAAGGGATTGCTCGACGTCGAGGTCGCCGCGACGTACCCGCTGGCCGAGGTCCAAGCCGCCTACCGCGAGCTGGAACAGGGCCACACGCGCGGCAAGATCGTGCTCACTTTCTGACCATCGCCGCCAGCCCGGCCACGAACGCCTCCAAGGCGAATTCGAGCCGGGCTTGGCTGGTGTCCGCGTTGAAGAATTCCCCGGCCTGCAACAGGTTCGGGAACGCGCTCGCGGGCAGCGACTGCATGTAGTCCGCCATCTGCCGCTCGCGTTCGCTCATCTTCTCCGGGTCGTAATCGCCGAACGTCCAGCCGCTGGCCTCGTAGGCGAAAGCCTTGGTGTACGTGCTCAACGCGTCGCTGGCGAACATCGCCTGCTGCAGATCCAAGCCGCCCGCGCGCAGCAGCTGAAGCATGACTTCGCCCTGCCGCAACGAATTCGGCGTCACCGGGATCGGTGTCTGCCACGCGACTTTCGCGATGCCCGGATACGCCACCATTGCCTGGATCTGGTGCCGCACTTGCTCTTTGACCTGTTCGGTCCATCGCTGCGGATCCGGTTCGGGGCACGGCACTTCGCTCAGCGCCGCGTCGAGCAGCAGTTCGTCTAGTTCCTCTTTGTTGGCCACGTACGCGTACAGCGACGCGGGCCCGGTCTCCAGCTGCTGCGCGACCCGCCGCATCGAGACGGCGTCAATGCCCTCGGCGGCGAGGATCTCGAGCGCGGTTTTCACGATCAGTTCCTGCGACAGCATTTGCTTCGCGGCGCGCCGGCGCGGGCTCGGCGTCCGGCGCCAGGGCGGGGGCGGTGCGGTCATCCCCGAAGCCTAGACGAACCCCGCGCTTGACGCGAACGGTGTTCGTGAGTACAACTTGTCTCGTACGCGAACGACGTTCGTTAAGGAGTAAAGACATGTCGCAGCACGAAGAAGTCCTCTGTGTCCTCACCCGGCTCGCCGACGCCTGGAACAGCGGAGACGCCACCGCCTACGGGAACCTGTTCACCGAAGACGCCGACTACGTGACGTTCTTCGGGCTCCGGTCCGTCGGCCGTCAGGCGATCGTGGACTCGCATCGGGAGCTGTTCCAGGGAGTGCTCCAGGGCTCGAAGCTCACCGGCTTCGGCGAGCCGCGGGTGCGGTTCCTGCGGGACGACGTCGCGGTCGTCGTGACCGGCGGCGGCTCGTCGCTGACCGGGGGCGACGACCCGGCCGCCGAGGGGCGGGAGAGCTCGCTGACCTACGTGATGGTGCGGGGCGACGAGGGCTGGCAGATCACCGCTTTCCAGAACACGCGGGTCTCGAAGCCGTGGGAAGCATGAGGACGATCGGGGCGTCCCGCACGGACGACGGCGAGTACGTGAGGGGAACCCTGAGGGAATCAGATTCCCTCAGGGTGGCCCTCACGGCTGGCGGATCCCGGAGAACCTCGCGATCGGGCCGACGCTCGCGGAACTCGGGGACGGCGGTACTGGGCGGAACGGGTGAAGGCGCGTACCGTGGGAGACGCGACTTAGGTAAACCTTACTGAAACAGGGGTGTTCGATGGCCGAAGGTCCGGCGCGCAAGGGGAGGACCGCGGTGCGGCTGGAGGTGCTGCGCAAGGAGCACCTCACCCCGCACATGATCCGGATCGTGGCCGGCGGCGAGGGGCTTCGCGATTTCCGCCCGAACGAGTTCACCGACGCGTACGTGAAGGTGATCTTCAAGGTGGACGGGGTGGAGTATCCGGAGCCGTTCGACCTGAACCGGATCCGCGAGGAGCTGCCGCGCGAGCACGCGCCGCGGCTGCGTACGTACACGGTCCGCTCGTACGACGAGGCGGCGGGCGAACTGGTGCTCGACTTCGTGGTGCACGGCGACGAGGGGCTGGCCGGGCCGTGGGCGCAGCGCGCACAGCCTGGTGACGAGCTGCTGCTGGCCGGTCCGGGCGGGGCGTACGCGCCGCGCGCCGACGCCGGCTGGCACCTGCTGGTGGGTGACGAATCGGCGTTGCCGGCCATCGCCGCCGCGCTCGAAGCGCTGCCGGCGGGAGCGTTGGCGCACGTGTTCCTGCTCGTGGCGGACAAGTCGGAGCACCAGCCGCTCGCGACGAAGGCCGACGCTCAGGTCACGTGGCTGCACCGCTCGGCGTCCGACGATCTGGTCGCCGCGGTGAAGGCGCTGCCGTGGCCGGGCCAGGACGTGCACGCGTTCGTCCACGGCGAGGCCGGGTTCGTGCGGGAGCTGCGGCGGTACCTGTTCGACGAGCGCGGCGTCGCGCGGGACGCGGTGTCGCTGTCCGGATACTGGCGCGAGGGCAAGAACGACGAGGCCTGGCGCGAGGAAAAGGCAGCGGAGCGAAAGTCGGCTGCTTCGGCGTAAGGTCGCCGCCATGGCGACCGAGGTGAAGGTGGAGGCCGATCCGGCCGACGCGGGTTTCGACGGGGCACGGCTGCGGCGGATCGACCGGCATTTCGCCCGGTACGTCGACGACGGCCTGCTGCCGGGCTTCCTCGCGGTGGTGAGCAGGCACGGCCGGATCGTGTACGTCGCGTCTGCTGGGGCGCGCGACGTCGAGGCCGGTGCGCCGGTCGAGACCGACACGATCTGGCGGATCTTCTCGATGACGAAGCCGGTCACCTCGGTGGCGGCGATGACGTTCGTCGAGGAAGGCCTGATCGACCTCACCGACCCGATCTCGCGGTGGCTGCCGGAGTTCGCGGAGCCGCAAGTGTACGTGAAGGGTTCGGCGCTGGCTCCGGTCACGGAGCCGGCGACCGAACCGATCCGCCTGTGGCACCTGCTTTCGCACACCGCGGGCCTCACCTACGGCTTCCACCACACGCACCCGGCCGACGCGATCTACCGCGCCGGCGGGTACGAATGGGGCACGCCGCCGGGGCTGGATCTGGCCGAGTGCACCAAGGCGTGGGCGCGGTTCCCGCTCGTGTTCCAGCCGGGTGCGGAGTGGAACTACTCGGTCGCCACCGACGTCCTAGGGCGTCTGGTGGAGGTGCTGGCGGGGAAGCCGCTGGACGAGGTCTTCGCCGAGCGAATCTTCGGCCCGTTGGGCATGACGGACACCGGCTTCTGGACTTCGGACACCGACCGCTTGGCGGCTCTGTACCTGCCTGCGCCGCGGACGAAACAGCTGGTTCGCAACGATGCCTTCGGCGCCTTGGGAACGTCGCGCCCGGCTTGCCTTTCCGGCGGCGGAGGCTTGGTGTCGACGGCGGCTGATTATCACCGGTTTACGCAGATGTTGTTGCGCCGC
>NZ_JBSFNS010000101.1:0-30418 GCF_053587275.1 Amycolatopsis sp. NPDC003676 | reverse complement strand
TGGATCAGCACGTCGCCGGCGAAGAACGGCGTGTCCACCGGAATTTCGGCGCGGGACCGGGCGCGCACGATCCGGTTGTGAGGGAATCTGATTCCCTCAGGGTTCCCCTCACGGACTTCACGCTGCCGCTCCGATGCGAAAATCCTCGCCGGAAGGAGATGATCGCCGCATGTCCCGACGAGCCGACCGGTCCGCACAATCGCTGCAGCAGATCGAAAACTCCGACTGGGGAGACCCGCCCGCCGACGCGACCCGGCTGATCGAAACCGTGCATCGCTTGCGGCGCAAGCCCATCGGCCTGCTCACCGCCGAAGATCTCCGCCTCCTGCTCGGCCAGAACGTCGGCGCGCCGATCCTCGTGCCGCGGGCGCTGGCGCTGCTGGAGCAAGATCCGCTCGCCGAAGGCGACCTCTTCCCCGGCGACCTCCTCGCGTCGATGCTGCGCGTCCCGCCGTCCCATTGGCACGCCCGCCCGGACCACCTCGAGCGGCTCGAACGTGTCATCGCCGCGATCGACACCACCGCTGAGGACTTCGACAGCCTCCTCAGCAGGCCCATCGCCGAATTCCGCGAGCAGCTCCGCGCCTGACCTGCTGGGCCCGCTCCGTCGGGCTCCGCGACGGCCGCACCGACGACCTCGTCCCCCGCCGACACGTCGCCGCCCGCGAGCGCCCCGACCGGGGCGGCCCAGCCCGCCGCAGTCGACACCGGCGCGCGCCCCACAGCGCCCGCAGCTTCGCACTCCGACTCGTCGCCGCCTTCCGAGAACAGCTCCGCGACTGACCACCGATCCGCTCCGGAAGCCCGGCGCCAACCCCAGTCCGGAACATCCCGCGCCCCCGGCCCGACTGCGCTCCGTGCCCCCGCGAGCGCCGTCCGATGTTGCGTCTTCCTGACGGTCGTAAAACGTATTACAGTAGCTGGACGCGTGAATGGCCGTCGTCTGAAATGGGGGCACGTGGTGCAGCTCCAGCCGAGTGCGCATGTCGACACGTTCTGCCGGGACCACCTCCCGCCGTTCGAGCAGTGGCCGCGGTTGTGGTTCGACCTGCCCGAACTGCAGTACCCCGATCGGCTCAACGCGGCCACTCGCCTGCTCGACGACACGATCGCGCGCTGGGGAGCCGACCGTCCCGCGCTGCTGTCCCCTGCCGAATCCTGGTCCTACGGCGAGGTTCTGACCCGCGCCAACCAGATCGCCCACGAACTCACCGCACAAGGCGTCGTGCCAGGGAACCGCGTGCTGCTGCGCGGACCGAACACCCCGTGGCTCGCCGCGTGCTGGCTCGGCGTCCTGAAAGCGGGCGCGGTCGCCGTTGCCACTATGCCGATGTTGCGCGCGCACGAGCTGTCGAAAATCATCGAAGCCAGCACGCCCGTCATCGCCCTCTGCGACCACCGGTACCCCGAAGAACTGCAGTCCTTCGAGCTCCCCCTGATCCCCTACGGCGGCGACGCTCCCGACGATCTTGCCGCCCGCTGCGCGACCCGCCCCGAGACCTTCGAGGACATCGACACCGCCGCGGACGACGTCGCCCTCCTCGCCTTCACCTCGGGCACCACCGGTCGTCCCAAGGCGACCATGCATTTCCACCGCGACCTGCTCGCCATCGCCGACACGTTCTCCCGGCACCTGGTCAAACCCCGGGAAACCGACCTGTTCTGCGGCACTCCCCCGCTGGCGTTCACTTTCGGACTCGGCGGGCTGCTGGTCTTCCCGCTGCACGCCGGCGCCGCGACGCTGCTCATCGAACGCGCCACGCCGGCCGAGCTGGCCGACCTCGTCGCCGAGCACAACGTGACCGTCCTGTTCACCGCACCCACCGCGTACCGGGCGATCCTGGCGTCCGACCGCCGCCCGCTGCTGTCCGGCTTGCGCCGCGCGGTGTCGGCGGGCGAGGCGCTGCCCGAATCCGTCGCGACCGACTTCCACGAGGCGACCGGCCACTGGCTCATCGACGGCATCGGCAGCACCGAAATGCTGCACGTCTTCATCTCCGCCGCCGACGAGGACGCCCGCCCGGGAGCCACCGGCCGCGCCGTTCCCGGCTATCGCGCGCAAGTCGTCGACGACGAAGGCCGCCCCGTCCCCGACGGCACCCCCGGCCGCCTGGCCGTCCAAGGCCCGACCGGATGCCGCTACCTCGCCGACGACCGGCAGACCGTCTTCGTCGAGGACGGCTGGAACCTGACCGGCGACACCTACGTCCGCGACTCCGACGGCTACTTCCACTACCGCGCCCGCAGCGACGACATGATCGTCTCGTCCGGCTACAACATCGCCGGTCCCGAGGTGGAAGAGGTGCTGCTGCGCCATCCCGACGTGCTGGAGTGCGCGGTGGTCGCCGCCCCGGACGACGCGCGCGGCTCGATCGTCGCGGCCTATGTGGTCCTCAACGAGGGTGTCCTCGGCGACGACGCGAAGGTGAAGGAACTGCAAGACTTCGCGAAATCCCTTGCCGCGCCGTACAAATACCCGCGACGGGTGGAGTTCATCCCGGACCTGCCGCGCAACCCGAGCGGGAAGGTGCAGCGGTACCTGCTGCGGCGGCGCGCCGCCGAACCGGTGAGCTGAACTCTCCGCGCGCTGGCCCGCTCACCGAAACCGGATTCTCGCTCGCATCAACCGAACTGATCCTCAGTTCAGCTGCTGTCTTAACGCGACCGCCATGCCGCACGCCTCGGCCCGCCCGCCGAAACCCAGCCCGTCCAGCCGATCCTGGTCCAGCTGCAACCGTCGCCCGCCCCGAGGGAACCGGGCGAAACCGGTCCTCAGTCCAGCTGCCATCCCAACGTGACCACCGTGCCGTCCGCGCCGGTCCGCACGTCGGCCCGATCCGCCGTCGCCTGCACCAGCAGCAATCCGCGTCCGCGCACCGAAACCGGGGCGTCCTCGTCCTCGTCCGGCGGACGCCATTCCCCGTGGTCCGCGATCACGACCTCGACGCTGTCCGGCCGGCACACCGCGTCGAGGTCCACCAGCCCGGGCTCGCCCGGATACGCGTGATCCGCGACGTTCGCCAGCGCCTCGTACCCGGCCAGCACGATGTCGTGCGCGCGATCGTCCGGAATGCCCGACTCCAGCGCCCACGCCAGCAACCGGTGCCGCAACGCGCGCAACGCCCCCGGTTCCGCGACGATCCCGTGACAGCTCAGTGCGCGGGTGTCCTCCTGCACGTCCATCGTCAACCGCCCGCTCCGGCCACCCCGGCCAGCGCCTGGTCGACCGAGGGGAACAGCGAGATCCACTCGTCGAGTCCGGTGGTCGTGAACGGCCGCGAGGTGATCGAGGAGGTGCTCACCACCCGCAACGCCCCCGCGTCGAGCTGGCGGTGCGCGCCGGCCAGCACCTGCAGCCCGGACGAGCTGAGGAAGTCGACCGCGCGCAGGTCCACGACCAGCACGCCGGGCTCGCGCTCGAGCACCCCGCCGACGAACTCGCCGAGTTCCGGCGCGGTGACCAGATCGATCTCGCCGCCCACGGTCACGACCGCGGCCGGTCCCCGCCACCGGACGGACACCTCGAGGTCGCCTGCGTCCTGCCCGTCTCCCGAAGCCACGATTGCCGATCGTGCCCGATCGGACGGCGAATCGCCAGTGGACCACCGGACGGCCCCTGCCCGAGACCCCCGCCCGGCCGTGCCTCCGCTCGGCCATCAGCGGGTCCGGCGCACGCCACTTGCGGTGAACCGCACGTCAACCGAACGGGGGTGCCGACTGCCCGCGCCCGGCAACCCCGGACCACACCTGCGGAGACCGGCCGCGAGTCACCTGGCGCGCCGTCTCCTCAGCTCGGCCAGCCACTCCCGGATCTGGCTGTCGTCATGCAGATAGCCGCCATCGAGCCCACGAGGCAGATCGATTCCGCAGAGGAGATCCAAGGCCCAGAGACTCAGCTCATCCCACGAAAGCCCGTCGTCGGTCAGCCACCGGCCCGCCCAGCGGTCCACCGCGTCACGAGTCATCCGCCCGTCGAGAAGCGCCGCGAAACGCGCTTCGATCTCGTCCAAGCCCGGCTGCTCACCAGAGATCACGCATCGACCGTACCCACCCGAATCAGGGCTCGCTCAGGCGAACCGGTCCGGATCGGCCGCGGCCCATTCCTCCGCCCATCCCTTCGGCGGCTCTTCCAGCAACTCCCCCGGCGACAGCCAGTCGTACCACTCCCCATACGACAGCACCGTCCGCGCATCAACCCGCCGTCGCAGCAACTGCGGCGTCAACTCCGCCGGATCCGAAACCCCCATCGCCGCCATGATGCGCATCGCCGAGGCGACCGTAGCCTCCTGGTAGCGCCGCACCCGCTCGGTCTTGTCCCCGACGTCCAGCGCCCGCCCCCGGCGCGGATCCTGCGTCGCGACCCCCACCGGGCACTTGTTCGTATGGCATCGCTGCGACTGGATGCACCCGACCGCGAACATCATCGCCCGCGCCGCGTTCGTGTAGTCCGCGCCCTGGATCAGCCGCTTCACCACATCCGCCCCAGTGGCGACCTTCCCGCTCGCCCCGAGCTTGATCCGGTCCCGCAACCCGGTACCGACCAGTGCATTGTGGACAGTGTGCAGGCCCTCGGTGAGCGGCGTGCCAAGATGATCCGCGAACTCCAGCGGAGCGGCACCGGTGCCGCCCTCGGCACCGTCGACCACAATGAAGTCCGGCGTAATCCCTTCGGCCAGCATCGCCTTGCACACCGCCAGCACCTGCACCCGCGAACCGACACACAGCTTGAATCCGGTCGGCTTGCCGTCAGCCAGTTCGCGCATCCGGGCAATGAACAGCACCAGTTCACGCGGCGTCGAGAATACTCGGTGATACGGCGGGGAAACCACGGTCTCCCCCAGCGGAACCTCCCGCACCCGGGCGATTTCCGCATTCACCTTAGTGCCCGGCAGCACCCCGCCCATCCCAGGCTTCGCGCCTTGCGAAAGCTTGAGCGAAACGCATTTCACCGAATCGTGCGCGGCTTTGTCGGCGAAGGTCGAGGGATCGAAATCGCCGTCGGAGGTCCGGCAGCCGAAGTACCCGGTGCCGATCTCCCAGATCAGGTCGCCGCCACCACGCAGGTGGTACTCCGACAGCCCGCCCTCGCCGGTGTCGTGGGCGAAACCGCCGCGGGCGGCGCCCTGGTTCAGCGCAAGGATTGCGTTGCTGGACAAGGAGCCAAAGCTCATCGCGGACACATTCAGCAAAGCCATCTCGTACGGCCGCGTGCAGTCCGGACCGCCGACCCGGACTCGCGGCACGGTATCCGGAACCGGCACCGGCGCGAGTGACGGGACGAGGAATTCGTATCCCTCGGCGTATACGTCGCGCTCGGTGCCGAATGGTTCTTCCGCGGCCGTGCCCTTGGCGCGTTGATAAACAATGGACCGGACGTCGCGATCATAGGGGCGGCCGTCAAAGTTGCGTTCCACGAAATACTGCTGCAATTCCGGCCGGATGCTTTCGAGCAGGAACCGCAGGTGCCCGAGCACCGGATAGTTCCGCAGCACCGAATGCCGCCGCTGGGTCACGTCGTACACTCCAGTCGCCGCGAGCACCAGCAACGGCGCCGCCAGGAACCACCACCACGCCGACACCGCCGCGCTGAGCACTGCCGCCCCGGCCGCGAGCACGACCAGCCCCGCGGCCAGTCCGAATCGGACCACACTGAGTCTTGCCACGGCGTCGAAACTAAACCCCGCCGCCGAGCCGCGCAGGTCGGCTAGACCAGCTCCGGCTGCTTGGCCGCGGCCAGCCGCTTCGAACGGACCGCGAGGACGATCAGCACCGCCGGGAAGAGCAGGTCGCAGACCAGGACGCCGCCGGTGTTGCCCGGCGCGTGGTCGCCGTTCGCGAACCACTGGTACCCGTGCCCGATCAGCGCGCCCCACAGGAACATCCCGGCCCCGAGGCCGACGGTGATGCGCTCCCGCGCGGTGGCCGAGGCCGAGGCGGCGCGGAAGCCCATCACCGCGAGCCCGAGGTTGGCGAACGCGATCTCGAACTGGAACGCCGACGGGGCGAATCCGATGGTCTCGGCCATCACGCCCGGCGCGCCGAGGAACGCGAGGACCATCCACAGGCTGCCGCACCCGAGCGCGGCGACGGCCCACCACCGCTGCCAGGTTTCGAGCCTGGCCCGCGGCGAAGGGCTCTTCCGGGTGCGGAGCACCGCACCGACGACCGCGATCAGCGGCCAGATCAGGGGGAACAGGGTCTGAGCTGCGTAAGGGATCTCCATGCCGATGAGTCTTGCATAGTTAATATTAACTCATCAACACTCCTGGTAGGCTCGCCCTCGTGGACGACGGACTTGCCGAAGCGCTGCATCGAGTGGTGTACCTGCTGGGCGAAGCCGCGCGGCAGCGCGCGGACGGCTCAGGCGGATTGACGTACAGCCAGCTGCGATTGCTGGGCACAGTGGAAGACATCGAACCCGCGACACAGCATCAGCTGGCGCAGGCGATGTCGGTCTCCGACCCGGCGATCAGCCGCGCGCTGCGCCCGCTGGAATCGGCCGGGCTCGTGCAGGTGCGCCAAGACCCCGAGCACGCCCGACGACGGCTCGTCACGCTGACCGACGCGGGCCGGGCAGCCTTCCATGACACGGGGAAGCCGCTCCGGGACGAGTTCCGCGAGGCCTTGCTGAAGGCGGGTTTTCCATATGAGCAGTACTTGCGCGACACCGAGCGGCTCGCGGAACTGCTGTCCTGAGCGGATGCCCCAGAGATGCCGTGAGGGGAACCCTGAGGGACTCTGATTCCCTCAGGATTCCCCTCACGGACCCGGCCCGGTCACCCAAGGGCGACGCGAGAAGATGGCTCAGTAAGCCAGATTAGGCCGCAGCCACCGCTCCACTTCGGACAGTTCCTCGCCGCGCCGGGCCGCGTAGTCCTCCATCTGGTCGCGGCCCAACCGGCCGACCGTGAAGTACCGCGAGTCCGGATGCGCGAAGATCAGCCCGCTCACCGCGGCGGCCGGGGTCATCGCGTACGACTCGGTCAGCCCGATCCCCAGCTCGTCGGCGCCCAGCAGCGAGAACAGGTCCTTCTTCTCGCTGTGGTCCGGGCTCGCCGGGTAGCCGAGCGCGGGGCGGATGCCGCGGAAGCGTTCCGCGTGCAGGTCCGCCAGGTCCGGCTGCACGTCCGGCTCGAACCAGCGGCGGCGGGCCTCCAGGTGCAGGTACTCGGCGAACGCCTCGGCCAGCCGGTCGGCCAGCGCCTTCACCATGATCGCCCGGTAGTCGTCGTGCTCGGCCTCGTAGCGCGCCGCCAGGTCCTCCGCGCCGTGGATGCCGACGGCGAATCCGCCCAGGTGGTCGCCGAAACCGGCGGGGGCGATGTAGTCGGCGAGGCACCGGTTCGCGCGGCCCTCCGGCTTCTGCGTCTGCTGGCGCAGCATCGGGAACTTCCAGTTCGAGTACTCGCCGTCGAGCAGGATGTCGTCGCCCTCGGAATGCGCGGGCCAGAACGCATACGCGCCGCGCGCGGTGAACGAGCCGTTCTCGATGATCTCGTCCAGCAGCTGGTTCGCGTCGTCGAACAGCTCGCGCGCGACCGGCTGGTCGAGGATCGCCGGGTACTTGCCCTTGAGTTCCCAGGCCAGGAACAGGAACTGCCAGTCGATCATCTCGCGCAGCTCCGGAATCGACGGCTCGACCACGCGCACGCCGGTGAATTCCGGCGTCGGGATCTCGTCGAACGACACCTTCTCGGCGTTGGCGCGTGCCTGCTCAACAGTCAGCATCGGTGTCGCGTGCCGGTTTTCGTGCTGGACGCGCAGCCGCTGCTGTTCGGCGCGATTGGCGGTGTCCAGCGCGTCGGCGCGGTCGGTGTCGAGCAGGTCGGACACCACGCCGACCACCCGTGACGCGTCGAGCACATGCACCGTCGTGTGGTCGTACGCCGGCGCGATCTTCACCGCGGTGTGCTGCTTCGAGGTGGTCGCGCCGCCGATCAGCAGCGGCAGCTTCAGCCCGCGCCGCTGCATTTCCTGCGCCACCGACACCATCTCGTCCAGCGACGGCGTGATCAGCCCGGACAGCCCGACGACGTCCGCGTGCTCGGCGACCGCGGTGTCGAGGATCTTCGCCGCGGGCACCATCACGCCGAGGTCGATCACCTCGTAGTTGTTGCAGCCCAGCACGACGCCGACGATGTTCTTGCCGATGTCGTGCACGTCGCCCTTCACCGTGGCGAGCACGACCTTGCCCTGGCCGCGGGAGGTCTGGATGCGGCCCTCGGCCAGCATCTTCTCCTTCTCCGCCTCCATGTACGGCTCGAGATAGGCCACCGAACGCTTCATCACCCGCGCGCTCTTCACGACCTGCGGCAGGAACATCTTCCCGGAGCCGAAGAGGTCGCCGACGATCTTCATGCCGTCCATCAGCGGACCCTCGATCACCTCCAGCGGCCGCTCGAACGACTGCCGGGCCTCCTCCGTGTCGTCCTCGATGAAGTCCACGATGCCGTGCACCAGCGCGTGCGAAAGCCGTTCCGCCACCGGCTTGTCGCGCCAGGACAGGTCGACGACGCGCTTGGTGCCGCTGCCCTTGACCGTCTCGGCGAACTCCACGAGCCGGTCGGTGGCGTCCTCGCGGCGGTCGAACAGGACGTCCTCGACCAGCTCCAGCAGATCCTTCGGGATGTCCTCGTACACCGCGAGCTGGCCGGCGTTGACGATGCCCATGTCGAGCCCGGCGCGCACGGCGTGGAACAGGAACGCCGAGTGCATCGCCTCGCGCACGACGTTGTTGCCGCGGAAGGAGAACGACAGGTTCGAGATGCCGCCGGAGGTGTGCGCGCCCGGGCAGCGCTCCTTGATCAGCGGCAGCGCCTCGATGAACGCCTTCGCGTAGCCGTTGTGCTCGCTGATGCCGGTGGCGACGGCGAGCACGTTCGGGTCGAAAATGATGTCCTCGCCCGCGAAACCGGCCTCGCGGGTGAGCAGATCGTAAGCGCGGGAACAGATTTCGACCTTGCGCTCGACCGTGTCGGCCTGGCCCTTCTCGTCGAAGGCCATCACCACGACGCCGGCGCCGTAGTCGTGGATGCGCCGGGCCTGCTCCAGGAACGGGCCCTCGCCCTCCTTGAGGCTGATCGAGTTGACCACGCCCTTGCCCTGCACGCAGCGGAGCCCGGCCTCCAGCACGCTCCAGCGCGAACTGTCGACCATCACCGGGATGCGCGCGACCTCGGGCTCGGTGGCGATCAGGTTGAGGAACGTCGTCATCTCCTGCTCGGATTCGAGCAGGTCGGCGTCGAAGTTGACGTCCAGCAGGTTCGCGCCGCCGCGGACCTGCTCCAGCGCGACGTCCACCGCCGCCTGGTGGTCGCCCGCCTCGATGAGCCTGCGGAACTTCGCCGAACCGGTGACGTTGGTGCGTTCGCCGATCATCACGAACCCGGTGTCCGCGCCGATCTTGAACGGTTCGAGGCCGGAGAACCGCGTGCTCGCCTCGTGCGCGGGCACCGGCCGCGGCGGAAGGCCCTTGACGGCCTCGGCGATCTTCGCGATGTGCGCGGGCGAGGTGCCGCAGCAGCCGCCGACGATGTTGACCATCCCGGCCCCGGCGAACTCGCCGAGCATGCCGCCGGTTTCCTCGGGCGTCTGGTCGTAGCCGCCGAACGCGTTGGGCAGGCCCGCGTTCGGGTGGCACGCGGTGTAGGTGTCGGCGAGCTTCGCCAGTTCCTCCACGTGCGGGCGCATTTCGACGGCGCCGAGCGAACAGTTGACGCCGACGACCATCGGGCGCGCGTGCGCCACGGAGGTCCAGAACGCCTCGACGGTCTGGCCGGACAGGGTGCGCCCGGACAGGTCGACGATGGTCACCGAAATCCACAGCGGCAGATGCGGCGCGACCTCGCGGGCCGCGGCGATGGCGGCCTTGCAGTTGAGGGTGTCGAAGATCGTCTCGATCATCAGCAGGTCGACGCCGCCGTCGGAGAGCGCCTGGATCTGCTCGGCGTACGAGGCTTTGACGTCTTCGAAGCTGACCGCGCGGTACGCCGGGTCTTCGACGCGCGGCGAGAGCGACAGCGTGACGTTCAGCGGGCCGATCGACCCGGCGACGAACCGGTTGCCGAACTCGTTCGCTGCCTGGCGCGCGAGTTCGGCGGCGCGCAGGTTCATCTCGCGCACGCGGTCCTGCAGGCCGTAGTCCGCCTGGCCGATGCTGGTGGCGGTGAACGTGTTGGTAGTGGTGATGTCCGCGCCCGCGGCGAGATATTGCCGGTGCACGTCGAGCACGACGTCCGGCCGCGTGAGGTTCAGCAGGTCCGGATCGCCGGTGACGTCCTTCTCGTGGCCTTCGAGCCAGTCCGCCCGGTAGTCCTCGGGAGCGAGACCGGCCCCCTGCAGCATCGTGCCCCAGGCCCCGTCGAGCACGACGACGCGCTGGTCGAGCAGGTTCCGCAGGTTCTGGGTCATCGCCACCTCCGCATGAGTCCACGGAGGCGCCCTTGGATGGTGGTACCGGCCGAGCGTGGCGGACCACCGGTCCGTTGCAGCGCCTCTCGACCTGGTGGTCAAGACTACCGGATGTGACCAGCCCGCGGGCAGGCGTGTTCACTCCTCGGGAATCGAGCGGTCCTCGAGCGGGCTGCCCCGCCACTTCCAGCCGGTCCGCCGCGGTCGTCCGGGCAGGTCGATCCGGCCGGCGCACCAGCGGAGCGCGTCCCAAGCGTCGGGAATCGGCTCCTGCTCAGGGAAAAGTCGCGCGACGACGCGGGAGCAGACCTCGCGCGGCGGGTCGATCGCGACGCCGAGTCCCTGGGCGATGTCGTCGCCGTGCAGCAGCAGTTCAACGCAGCCCATCGCGGCGAAACCGGCCGGATCGGAGCTGCCGGTCGGGTGGTAGGCGCGTTCGTCCGGACGGCTGGCGCGGACCGCGGCGGCGAGCAAACGCCCGCCGGTGAGAGCGAATTCGAGCAGTTCGGCCGGGGACGCGTCGTCGTCGGTTTTGGCGAGGAAGCGCACGTAACGGTCGGCCGGACGGCTCACGACCTGCGCGGCGTAGGAGAGGAGCGTGTCGCCGAGGTGCTCTGCGGTGTAACGGCAATCCCACTCGAGATCGCCCGCCGGACGGGTCCAGTCGCCGCCGGTGACGGGCGTGAGAGCGGCGAAAACGCAGGTGATGGCTTCGTCGAGATCTTCGGCGCGCACGGTCATGCGGTCAGCGTAGAGAAGCCCAGAAGCCGCAGTGGTGATCTTTCGCGAAACCGGTCAACGGCTGCGCGCCGCCCGGCCGGTACGCGACCGACTGGCCGGTCGGCCCGCCGCGGACGAACGCCGTCCAGTCGTCCACCATCCGGTCCGCGAGCCGCTGCTGAGCCGGGGTGAACGTTGTTGGCTGCTCGGCAAAATCGAATAGGTACGGCAGTTCCGCGGTGTGCGTGGCCCCGAGCGGGAACGGTGCTCGCAGCGCGGCCGCGGCCGGTGAGGTCGGGTCGTTGAACTCATACGTCGACACGCTCGGCAGCGAACTGGCCAGCTTGGCGGTCGGACAGGAGAACGCCCAGTCCGTGACAGCCGCCGCGTACGCGAGAGAAGCGTTGCCGCTGAACGCATCCACCGGGTATTCGCGAGCGACCGCGGCCGAGTTGGGGAACACGGTGGCAAGCGCTTGCGGGTAGCCGTGCCGCGTGACTTCGCGACCGGCCGCCGCCTGCTCGGCGAGGAAATACGTGAACTCGTCGTGCGTCGTGCCCAGCATGACCGGCACCGGGGTAGCGGGAACCTTGCCGGGCAGCACCGAGCCGCCGGTGACCGGTCCCGGCATTTCGATGCCCGCGATCGAGCCGTACGCCGGTGCGGCGAGAAGTTTCTTGACGGGCAACGCGCGCAGGCATTCCGCGGCGGTCTTGCGGTCGGTACAGCCGCGTGCGGCGGCATACTCCACGCTCTTGCTCTTGGCGGCGGCCAACGTCGCCTGCGCCTGGCACGGTCCACTTTGGATGATCGCGGCGCGGAACAGCCCGCGCGAGCCGGGGGCGACGAGGTGGTCGCACACCGACATCCCGCCCGCGGACTCCCCCGCGATCGTCACCTGGTTCGGGTCGCCGCCGAAGGATTCGATGTTGTCGCGCACCCACAGCAGCGCCTGCTGCTGGTCGAGGAAGCCGTAGTTGCCGGGCTCCGGGCCGAGCGACGGGTCGGCGAGGAAGCCGAGCGCGCCGAGCCGGTAGTTGAGCGTGACGACCACCGCGTCGCCGCGGTCGACGAGCCGCGCGGCGCCGTAGCGGTCGCCGCCGCCGGTGAGGAACGCGCCGCCGTGCAGCCACACCAGGACGGGCCGCCCGGTCTGGCCGGCCGGCGGGGTCCACACATTGAGGTAGAGGCAGTCTTCGCTGGTCAGGGCTCCGTCGGCGGCCTGCGGGCAGCGGGGCCCTGGTTTCGTGGCGTCGCGCTCCCCCGCCCAGGGCTCGACCGGGGCGGGCGGCTGCCAGCGCCGCTCGCCGACAGGTGCGGCCGCGTACGGGATGCCTTGGAAGAGCCGGTGATCGGGAGTGACGTCACCGCGGACGGCGCCGGCTGCGGTGTGCACGACGTCGCCTGCCCGGCTGATCGACGCGTCCGAAGCCGCACAGGCCGAGGCGGCCAGAACGGGGACGACGGCCAGCGCCGCGAACCACCGTCGCCGAATCGCCCGAAAAGCCGCTGCCACTGGCCGGACGATACCGGCCCGGCGTCCGGGTCCGGCCGCCGGATCATCCGGCGGAGCGCGAGAACCGCCCCGCCGGGCAACGTCGAGACCAGACCGAGCACGCCGTAGCCGACCGCGACCGTCACGCCCTGCTCAGCGCCCAGCCCGGCGGCGGCGAACGAAACCGCCGCGGCGCCCTCGCGCGGACCGAACCCGCCGACGTTGAGCGGCATGCCCATCGCCAGCAACGCGAGCACCAGCAGCGGCAGCAGGACGCCCAACGGCGCGGTCGCACCAGCCGCCCGGGCAGCGACCACGAACAGCGTCAGATGGCCGGCCACCGCCAGCACAGACCAGCCGGTGACGCCGGGCCACGCGCCGAGCACGCCGGTCCGGATGTCGGCCGCCCAGACGTGCCTGAGCCGTTGCCGCATCGCCACCGCCACCACGACCAGCGCCGCCGCGACGATCCCCAGGCAGATCAGCACCTGACGCGGCAACAGCTCGGGCCGGGAGACCACGACGGCCAATCCGGCGACCACCACCACGGTCTGCCCGGCGACGCGTTCAAGCACCACCGCCCGGACGCCGCGGCCGACGTCGCCGGAGCGTCGTCCGTGCTGCACCGCGCGGTGGACGTCGCCGAGCACGCCAGCGGGCAGGACGCCGTTGAGGAATTGCGCGCCGTAGTAGTCGCCGACGGCTTCGCGGAACGGCAGGTGCAGGCCCAGCCGGGCCGCGACCAGCCGCCAGCGGGCGGCGCTCGCCAACGTGGTTACGACCCCGATGACCAGAGCAAGTGCGATCGGAACCGGGCCTAGGGCTTTTAGTCCACCGGCAAACGCTCCGGTCCCGAGCCGCCACCACAGCGCGGCGATGAGCGCGGCCCCGGCCAGCAGTCGCAGCCACCGCATCAACCCACCGCCAAGATTCCGCGCAACCGGGCCGCCGCGGCGGCCCACCCCTCCAGTGTGCGCGCTCTCGCTGTCGCCGCAGCACGGAGTCGTTTCCGCAGGTCAGGGTCGTCGCGCCAACTCCGGAGGGCGGTCGCGAGCGCTGCTTCGTCGCCGGGCGGGACGAGGAGGCCGGGCTGCTCGCCGTTCGGGGTGCGGCCGAGTGCGTCGGGGATGCCGCCGACGTCCGAGGCCAGCACCGGGATGCCGCGCGCGAGCGCCTCCGTGACGACCATGCCGTACGTCTCGGCGTGCGAGGGCAGGACCAGCAGATCGGCCCGGTCGTAGGCGGCTTCGAGCGCCGACCCGTCGAGCGGGCCGGTGAAGCGAGCCCGGGGATGGCTCAAGCCGTTGGCGTAGGCCGGGTTTCGGGTGCGCGATCCGACGAAGTCCACTCGTAGATCGTCCACTTCGGACAGTGCGTTGAGGAGGATGTCCTGCCCCTTGCGCGGGGTCACCGCGGCGACGCAAATCAGCTGGGACACTCCGTCGGTTCCGGTCGCCTGCGGCGCCGGATCAGTCCCGGGCGGTGCGATGTGGACAGTGGCGAGCCCGTGGCGCTTCTCGACGACGCGGGCGGCGGCTGCGCTGGTGACGATGACCTGGCGCGCCAACTGGAGCGTCTTCTGCTCGCGAGCATCGAGGTCAGCCGCGCGCCGCGGGTCCAGGCCGGTTTCGTCGGCCAGCGGCAGGTGCACGAGGACGGCCAGGTCGAGCCGGTCCGCGTGCGGGGCGAGGACGTCCGGCACTCCACAGGCGACCAGGCCGTCGAGCAGCACTTTCGCACCGTCAGGGACCTGCGCGAGGACCAGGTCCAGCTGCTTTTTCGCGGCCTCGTCAGGGTCCGGCCAGCTGCCGCCGACCGGCCGCAGCCCTACTGGCAGGTGCTCGGCCATGCGGCGGTCGTAGGTGTTGCCGCCGCTGGGCACGCTGCGGTCGTCGATGTCGCCGGGGACCACGAAACAGGACAGTCGCACGCTGCCTCCTTCCTCACTGGAGACAACGTGCGGCTGAGTGATCTGGTTCAGCCTTCGAAGGTGTCCGGGTCGAAGCCCGTGCGGCGGCCTTCGTCGAGGCCGCTGAGGACGTCGAGGTCGCTGTCGCTGAGGGAGAAGTCGAAGATGTCGATGTTCTCCCGCATCCGCTTCGGCGACGACGACTTCGGGAACACGACGTTGCCGATTTGGATGTGCCAGCGCAGCACGATCTGGGCGGGCGTCTTGCCGTGTTTTTCGGCCAGTTCGGCCAGCAGCGGGTCTTCGAGCACCTCGCCTTGGGCGAGCGGGCTCCACGCCTCGGTCACGATGCCGTGCGCTTCGTGGTTGGCGCGCAATTCCGGTTGCTGCAACGCGGGATGCAGCTCGATCTGGTTCACCGCGGGCACTGTCGCCGACTCAGCGGCCAGCCGTTCCAGGTGCGGGATCTGGAAGTTGGACACCCCGATCGCCCGGGCCTTTCCGGCGCGCTGGAGTTCCTCGAAGCCGTGCCAGGTCGCCACGTACTTGTCCTGCTTCGGCAACGGCCAATGGATCAGGTAAAGATCGACGTAATCCAATTCGAGCCGCTGCAGGCTGCCTTCCATCGCGTTGATCGCGTTGTCGTGGCCCTGCGCGTCGTTCGCCAGCTTCGTGGTGACGAAGATTTCTTCGCGCGGCACGCCGGAATCGCGGATGCCCGCGCCGACGCCCTCTTCGTTGCGGTACATCTGCGCCGTGTCGAGGTGCCGGTAGCCCGCCTCCAGCGCTTCGCGCACCCTCGCGGCGGTTTCCTCCGGCGGAATCTGGAAGACGCCCAGGCCGAACTGCGGGATCCGGACGCCGTTGGTGAGTTCGAGCTGCGGAACGCGGTTCGTCTCGATCGTCATGTCGGCGGCCTACCCGTGCGCGGCGGCGGCGAAACTCGCTCGATCAGGCGGCGACAGTCTCGCGGACACCGAGGATTTCGTCCGCGCCGGTCACCGCGAGACACCGCCGGACCGCGTGCGCCGGGCCGGGCACGACCGTGAACCGGGGGATCCGCTCGTGCGCGTCGAGCAGGGCGCGGACGCCGGCGCAGCTCAGGAACGCGACGCCGGACAGATCGACGACCACCGGCCCGGTGAGCGGCGCGACCGCCTCCGCGAAGACGGGCGCTGTCGCCGCGTCGAGATCGCCGACCGGGGCGAGGTGGATCGCGTCCGCCCGCCTGGCCGCGCGAACAGTCAATTCGACCGGCGCGGTGACGCCGGAAATGTGGGGAGTCATGGGTTTGCGCTCCTTTCGCAGAGATCTGCTTGGGGCGCTGACCGCAGTATGGTTCCGGACAACAGCCAACACAGGCGACCGTACGCGTTCTGCGAGTGCGGTCAACCCAGGCGAGCCCGAGGTTCACTCCCCCGGCGGCCGAGTCCGCCTGTTCGGGGGTGCCTGGCCGGGGGCGGGTTGACGGGATGCGCAGGGGTTGAGCCGGACTGGGCGGGCGTTGGCGCGTTTGTCAGGTTTTTGGCGCGGGCACGGGGTTCGTTCACTGGGCGTTCACTCGGGGGCACCTGGCTGGGGGATACCTGCCCGCGGTCGGCCGATGCCGTGACAGTCCGGATTGTCCCGCAGGATCTCACCCGTTCGCACTGCGGCTGTCAATTCGCACAGCGACCGAACCACGTCGCCGTTTCCTGTCGCAGCAAGCGAACCGGCCCCGCATAGGGACTTCTCGCATCCGCTCGTGCAGCAGCCGCATCGATCCCCGCGACGCTGCGCGCGCTCGCCGCCGCACAATGCGATTCGCGCGGCGGCCGAGTCGAACCGCCCGCCAACGGCGGTTCATTCTCGTGGCGAGCGGTCGAGTCCACTCGCACGGCCGCTACGTGCCCACGTGGTGCAGCCGGCAACCTCGGCTCTCAACGGCCGGTCAATCTCGCGGCGGATCAGCCCGCTTGCTCCGGAACTGCCCGCGGCCGGTCCGTCCACTACTGCCGTCCACTGTGGACTGTCAGTCGCGGAGGGCGAGCTTCGCCAGTTCTTCGTCGAAGTCGAAGCAACGATCTTCGGAGCCGACTGGAACCTCGTCGTAGGTGCGGTCGAGGAAGTCGGCGAGTTCGTTCGCCGCCGCCTCCAGCACCGCGGAACCGTCGGGCGCGTTCAGCTCGACGAGCACGCGGCTGTCGTCGGCGGCCGGTCGCACCTGGACGTCCCCGTCGCCCGCGGGGGCGAGCAGGCCGTCGGCGAGAAGGTCGCGCCCGAACAGCCAGCGCACGACGCCGCCGCCGGCGTGGTAGCCGACCGACACCGCGAACGGATCCGCCGGGTCGTATTCCAAATCGGCGCGCACCGGCAGCGGGACGGACCCGAACGTGCGCAGCCCGAAGATGATCGTCGCGCGGACGACCTGCGGTTCGGTTTCCACGACGGCGCCTCCTTCGTTACCCGGTCGCGAACCTGTCCGGACCGAAGTGAATGTTTCTCAATAAGTAACGCGCCGTAAGAGCCTAAGCTGCCCGACCGAGCAGATTTCACCCCAACGGTGGAGATCTACGTCTCAGTTGGCTACGCAAGGGCAGCATTGACAGCAGGAACGGGCAGCGCCCACGGCAGTGTCCCGGCAGGATGCGGACGCCTTCGACCTGCGAAAACGGACCGCCACGATCGTGGGACCGAACGACCTCGGACCGACCGGGGCACCAGCGAGGGCAGTTTCGGCCGCGAAAACGATGTTGAAGTCCGGGCGGCAGGAATCGGTTCAAGCCGGAACGGCGACTCGATTGGCGACGACCTCCGAAATTCAACACGGGTTCAGTGCGCCGTAGCCATGCCGACGAGCCGGGCCGCATCGAGTGCGATTGCCAGGTACCCGAGCACCAAAGCCGCGGACGACCGCCGGCGCCCCCGGCTCCCGGCGCGGCGCATTCCGAGATGCCCGAAAACAATCGCGAGCGGCGGCAGGATCAACGGTCCGAGAACCGTGACCGGCTGGGTGTAGACGGCGTCGCCGAAACTGCCGCTGAGACTTCGGCCGGGGTAGGTCGCGACGAATATCAGCCAGCTGACGATGCCGAGCACCAACGCGGCAGTGGCTGCCCTGGTCGAAGACCGTTCTTCCATAGCGCGAAGCTAGCCATCCCGAGCGGGACCGGTCCCCGTCATCGCGCCCGGGGGTGGACGCCAAGCCGGTCGCTGCGCCCAGCCGCCCCGGGGCAGGGTTGGTGGAGGTTGCGGGGCCCGTCGCGTACCGGCATCGCCTCAATCCGACGCGCCTTCAGCCTGGGAACGGGAATCCTTGAGGCCGCGGAAGTTCAATCGCCTGGCCAGACATCGCCTCGCCCCATCGAGCCGCGCGGGGCAGGACGGAGCGAGACGAGACGCGGCGAGGCCGGATGCGGCGGGCAGACCGAGGCGACGCGAGGCGAGGCAGGCCGGGACGGGGCGACGCGAGGCGGGCCGGGCGGGGCAGACCCGGCCGGGCCGGGCCGGGGTGGGGTGGGGCGGGGCGACGCGAGGCGGGCCGGGGCGGGGCAGGCCGAGGCGGACGAGGCGAGGCGGGCCGGGGCGAGACGCGGCGAGGTGCGACGGGGCAGGCCGAGGCGACGCGAGGCGGGATGACGCGAGGTGAGGCGGGCCGGGCCGGGTGAGAAGCGGCGAGGTGCGACGGGGCAGGCCGAGGCGACGCGAGGCGGGATGACGCGAGGTGAGGCGGGCCGGGCCGGGTGAGAAGCGGCGAGGCCGGATGCGGCGGGGCAGGCCAAGGCGAGGCAGGCCGGGGCGAGGCAGGCCGGGGCGAGGCAGGCCGGGGCGAGGCGGGGCGAGGCCAAGGCGGGGCGGGGTGCGGCGGGGCGAGGCCAAGGCGGGGCGGGGTAAGGCGGGGCGGGACGGGGCGAGGCAGGCCAAGGCGGGGCGGGGCGACTTAGGCCGGGGTGGGGCGGGGCAAGGTGCAGCGAGTCGAGTCGAGTCGGGTCCATGCAGGAATGCGGGAATCAGCGGAAATCCGGCCACCAACCGATCAGCGGCTCCACTCCTCCACCCGCACCCCCATCAACCCGGCCGCCGCTCGCAGCTCCTTCCGCCGGTCACCGGGCACCGCATGCACGTGGTTCGCCCCGAAGCGCGACAGGAACGTCTCCGCGGCCACATCCAGGCGCGCGAACGCATGCGGCCACTCCCGGGTAGACCGCGAGACCAGTTCCTCCGTCGTCCGCTCGTCGTAGTTCTCGAAATCCCCCAGCACCAACTGCATCCGGTACTCCCCGTCCAGCCGGCTCAGCCGCGCCAAGGTCATCCGGCCCGGGGCGGCGATGTGCTGCACCGAAGCACCGCCGGCGGGGAAGAAGAAAACTTCCGGATAAAGGTGCACCTTGGCCAGATTCTCCGCCGGATCCTCGCTCCGCGCGGCGAACCACGTCGCGTGCTGGCCGGAGTTGCACAGATCCCACACGTCCCGATCCGGATGGTAATGCCGGACATCGGCGAAAAGCACTGGCGTACCGGTGATCCGGTGCATCAGCTGCATGGTCAGCGCGCCGTCCATGTCCGCCTCGGTGGCGGTGACGTGCACGGCTTTGGGGCCGTTCCAGTCGTAAGGATCGTTGAGCAGCGCCTCGGCGACGTCGGCGGTCGCGAAATGCTCCGTCAGCTCCGGTTGTGCTTTGATGCCAGAGAAATTCAGGTGCCGTTCCGCCGCGACATCGCGCACGGCAAGGTACAGGCGCAGTTGGCGTTCTAAAAGTTCGGGGGTGAGGCGATCTCCATCATAGTGCACGGTGGCGTGTTGTTCCAGCCATTTCCGGCCCTCCGCAGCCTCGGAAGAAGAACCGGATTCCGCGCGGCGGACCAGCTCGTACTGATCGATTTCCTCGACGTCCACACCGAATTGGCGCATCCATTGATCCGTGTTGGCCACCGCGGTGTTCATCCCCATCGGCCGCCCGCCGAAGCGGCCGAATGTCGAACCCCGCAACGAACCGACGGCAGCGGCGGCGCTCGCGTGTGCGCCGACTTCGGCGATCAGCCCGGGGTCGGAAGGCGCGCCCCACAAGCGGGTGTGCGAGCGGCCGATCTGGTCCAGCGCACCGCCGGCGGCGAGCATTCCGACCAGACCCGGCTCGGTCGGGTCGGTGCTCGCGACCAGCAGCAACGGGCCCGGTGTCGCGTCCGCGGCCAGCATGGTGAAGTGCGGGAACGCCCACACGGCGTAGTACAGCACCGTCACGTCCACCGAGCTCGCGGCGACCGAGCGGGCGGCCGCCGTGGCGGTGGTGTTCGTGGCGACCAGTCCTCCGGTGACGACATCGTGGCCCGCCGCGGTCAGGGCCGCGGTGAACTCGTCCACTTTGGACCGGATGAAGCCGGTGTTCCGCCGGTGCACGTGGTCGCGCCCGTCGGATACGGCAAGGACACCGATTCGCGCCATATGTCAGCTCCGGTTCAGCTCGGCGTAGACCTGGGCCGCGTTGTCGCGTGTCACCAGGCGGGTGGGCAGGGTCTGCGTCTTGGGCACCGTCTGGCAATCGACGAGCAGTTTCTTCGCCGCGGCAACGGCTTCCTTGCCGCCGGTCGGGTAAATAAAGGTCGCGGACAGACGGCCCGCCTCTACCGCTTTGATACCGCCTTCTGGCACCGGCAGGCCGTCGATGCCGACGATCGGCAGGTCCCCGCGGCCGGCGTTCTGCGCGGCGATGCGCGCGCCTTCGGCCATCGGGTCGTTCTCGGAGAACATCGCTTGCGCGTCCGGATGCGCCTTGAGCAACGCGTCCGCCTGCTGTTGTCCCTTGTCCCGCAACCAATCCGCGT
This sequence comes from Amycolatopsis sp. NPDC003676, assembly GCF_053587275.1. NCBI lineage: Bacteria > Bacillati > Actinomycetota > Actinomycetes > Pseudonocardiales > Pseudonocardiaceae > Amycolatopsis > Amycolatopsis sp. NPDC003676. Next base: position 10,082 of record NZ_JBSFNS010000101.1, on the reverse strand, counting down.
CCGCGCTGCCTACGACGGTGATATTGCGGTCAGTGATGCCCTGGTTGAATCCGTCGCTGCGTTCCTTGGCGGGCGTCGACCCGGCGAGACCTTTCAACTCGACGACTTTTCCGCCGTGCGGCAGCAATTTATCGGCGAAGAATTTGCCCGCTTGGCGGCCGATGTCCACATTGTCCGCGCCGATAAAGGACGTGTATCCGTCGCCGTCCACCTTCCGGTCCAGCACTAGTACCGGAATGCCTTGGTCGTAAGCCTTCTTCACGACGCTGGTGAGCGGAGTTGCCTCGTTCGGGCTGATGATCAGCAGGTCGATGCCCTGGGTGAGGAAAGTGTTGACCTGTTCGACCTGTTTCGCGTTGTCCTGCGCCGCATCCGCGTAGCTGACGATGAATTGCGACACCCCGGCCGCTGCCTTGCGGACGTCGTCGTCCATCCGCACGCGATACGGTTCGGCGAGATTCGCTTGGCTCATCCCGATTTTATATTTCCCGCTAGGACCATGGCACTGCTTCGCGGCGGGCGCGGTGCCGGACGACGCGCCCGGTGCGTTCTCGTGGGTCGTCCCGCAGGCGGCGACGAGGGCCAGCCCCGCCAGGACCGCCCCGCCGCGGATGATGCCGGACATCTGCTCCCCTTTTCCCGAACGCCTATGCCGTGGCCGGGCGCAGCCGCTGCAGGCCCGCGGCGAGCACGATCACCACGCCGACCACGATCAGCTGGACGTTCGAATCGATGTCGTTGAGCTGGAGGATGTTGTCGAGCACGCCGACCAGCAGAGCGCCCGCGACGGTGCCGGACACCGACCCGCGCCCGCCGGACAGGCTGGTCCCGCCGATCACGACGGCCGCGATGGCGTTCAGCTCGTAGCCGGTGCCGTCGTTGGGCCCGCCGAAGTTGTACTGTCCCGCGTGGACGATCCCGGCCAGCGCGGCGAGCAGCCCGCACAAGCCGAAGACCAGCACTTTCACCCGGATCACCGGCACCCCGGACAGCACCGCGGCCTTCTCGTTGCCGCCGATCGCGTACACGTGCCGGGAAAAGGCGCTCGCCCGCAGCACCAGCACCGCCAGCGCGGCGACGACCACGAAGAACAGCGCCGGAATCGGGACCACGCCGCCGAACGTCCGCTCGCCGAGCAGCGAAAACGGCACCGGAGCTTGGCCGGGTCCGTCGCCGTAGGTGATCGAAACACCCTCACCGCCGGACCACATCCGGGCGATCCCGCGGGCGATCTGCATCCCGGCGAGCGTCACGATGAACGACTGGATCCGGAATCTAGCGCTCGCGATCCCTTGCAGCAGACCGAAACCGAACCCGAGCGCGAGAATCATCAGCACGCCCGGCACGAGGCCCCAGCCGCCGCTGGTGAGCAACAGCGCGACGCCGACGCTGGCCAGCCCCATCACCGAGCCCACCGACAGATCGATGCCGCCGACCAGGATCACCAGCGTCATGCCGACCGCGATGATGCCGATCTCGGAGATCGCGCGGACGACGTTGAACAGGTTGCCGCTGCCGAGAAACACCAGCTCTCCGTCGCGGTGCGGGGAGAAGACGATCGCGGCGGCGAAAACGAGCACCAACCCGAAGACGCTCTGGAACCGGAACACCGCGGCCAGCACGGCGCGCCCCTTCACCGGACGTCTCCCATCGACGCGGCGAGCAATTCCGCCTCACCAGCATGAGCCGTGTCCAGTTCGTGCACGCTGCGTCCGCCGCGCAGCACCACCACGCGATCGCACACCCCGACCAGCTCAGCCGGTTCCGACGACGCCAGCAGCACCCCGACGCCGCTCCGCGCGGCCTCGCCGAGCAACCGGTAGATCTCCGCCTTCGCCCCCACATCCACCCCGCGCGTCGGTTCGTCCAGCAACAGCAGCACCGGTTCGGTGAGCAATGCCCGGCCTAACACCACTTTCTGCTGATTCCCGCCGGACAGCGAGCCCACCGGATCGGCGAGCGACCCCAGTTTCACTCCGAGCCGCCCCGCTTCCTTCCCGGCCACCTCACGCTCGCGGCGGCCAGGAACAATCCCGAACCGAGCCAATCGATCCACAATGGACAGCACGGTGTTCGCCACCACGGAATGCTCCAGCGCCAGCCCCGCGATCCGCCGGTCCTCGGGCACGAACGCGATCCCGGACCGCAACGACCTGCGCGGCGCCCGCGGCCGAAAATCCTTGCCGTGCAATAAAATCCGCCCGCCCAGCAGCTTGGCCCCGGACGCGCCGTACAGCGCTTCCAGCAGCTCCGTCCGCCCCGCGCCGAGCAACCCGGCGACCCCGACGATCTCCCCGGCACGCACGGTGAGACTGATCCCGTCCGGCTCCCGCCGCCCAGGACGAGGCCGCACCACCAGATTCTCGACCCGCAGCACATCCTCCTGGTCCGGCGAGGACACGCTGTCCGCGCGGAACATCAGGTGCACCGGACGGCCCACCATCGCCTCCGCGGCCCGCTCGGCAGTCAGCTCCGCCGCGCTGAACTCCGCGACGACCTCGCCGTTGCGCAGCACCGTCGCGCGGTCCGCGACGCGGCCGATCTCGTCCATCCGGTGCGACACGTAGACAATCGCCGCCCCGTCGGCGCGCAACTGGTCGATGACCGTGAACAGCCGCTCCACCTCGCGCGGCGACAGCGCCGACGTCGGTTCGTCCATCAAGAGAATCCGAGCGTCCAGCGACAGTGCTTTCGCGATGGTGACGAGCTGCTGTTCACCGGTGCGGAGCCGTTCGACCGGCGTCCGCGGGTCGAGGTCGACGCCGGAGCGCTCCAGCACCTCAAGAGTCCGAGCGACCATCCGCCGCCGGTCGATCGTGCCGCCGCGGGTGTGCGGTTCTCGGCCGAGAAAGACGTTCTCCGCCACGGAAAGCGCGGGAACGAGGTCCAGTTCCTGATGGATCATCGCGACCCCGGCGCGGCGCGCGTCGGCCGGACGGGCGAACCGGACCGCCTCCCCCGCGATCCGGATCGCCCCCTCCCCGGCGGCGACCTCCCCGGACAAGATCTTCAGCAGCGTGGACTTGCCTGCCCCGTTCTCGCCGAGCAGCGCGTGCACCTCCCCCTTCGCCGCGGTGAAGTCCACCGCGCCCAGGGCACGCACCCCGCCGTAGGTCTTGCTGACGCCGGCCAGCTCGGCCAGCGCGACGCCGCCGTCGCCCATGCCCCGCCCTCTCGGCCCGCCCCATGTCGAGAAATCGATTACCCGCACGGTAGGGGCATCGCGAGGAGGGTGTCAAGGGTCACATTTTCCCAGTGCCCACGGGGCATCGGCACAGTTCAGCCCGCTGCAGTCCCCCTCACCGGCTGAACGGCGGGTAACCCCTGACCGACCCCCTGGAAACGCCTGGCCGTCCACTTGCCGCCGCCCCTGGCCAACCGGGCGTGATTTGTGGCATACCTCGCGAGAAATCAGGTCCGGACGACGTGACACGAGCCGTTTTTGGCGGGTTCCTACAAACCGGCAGGCACGGCATGCGTCATCCGCGACATTGGTGTACCCGGCGGTAAGGGAGCAAGGTGTACGACGAAGACAGGCGACGTTCCGGCGGGTCCGGCGTCGCCTGCTGTGCGTGGGTGTAGTTGGGTTCGCTGGGAGGCTTTGTCCGTGTTCAATCGCGTCGCCATCGTCAATCGCGGGGAGGCCGCGATGCGGCTGATCCACGCCGTCCGGGACCTGTCCGCCGAGACCGGGCGACGGATCGAGACGGTCGCGCTCTACACGGACGCGGACGCCACCGCGACTTTCGTCCGCGAAGCCGACGTCGCGTATTCGCTCGGCCCCGCCTCCGCGCGGCCGTACCTCGACCTCGCCAAACTGGAGAAGGCGCTGGTCGAGACCAAGGCCGACGCCGCGTGGGTCGGCTGGGGCTTCGTCGCCGAAGACCCGGCGTTCGCCGAATTGTGCGACAAGATCGGGGTCGCCTTCGTCGGCCCGAGCGCGGACGCGATGCGCAAGCTCGGCGACAAGATCGGCGCGAAGCTGATCGCCGAGGAGGTCGGCGTCCCGGTCGCTCCGTGGAGCGGCGGCGAGGTCGCGACGCTGGAAGAAGCGCTGGCCGCGGGCGACAAGATCGGCTATCCGCTGATGCTCAAGGCCACCGCGGGCGGCGGCGGGCGCGGCATCCGCAAGGTGGAGTCGGCGGGCGACCTCACCGAGGCCTACGAACGCACCAGTCAGGAAGCGCTGCGCGCGTTCGGCAGCGGCGTCGTGTTCCTGGAGCGCCTGGTCACCGGCGCGCGGCACGTCGAGGTCCAGGTGATCTCCGACGGCGAGACCGCGTGGGCGCTCGGCGTCCGCGACTGCTCGGTGCAGCGGCGCAACCAGAAGATCATCGAGGAATCCGCGTCGCCGGTGCTCGGGGCGGGCCAGACCGCCGAGCTGAAGGCGTCGGCCGAGCGGCTCGCGGTCGCGGTCGGCTATCGCGGCGCGTGCACCGTCGAATTCCTCTACCACCCCGGCGACCGGATGTTCGCCTTCCTGGAGGTCAACACCCGGCTCCAGGTGGAACACCCGATCACCGAGATCACCACCGGCACCGACCTGGTGCGGCTGCAGCTGCACGTCGCGTCCGGCGGCAAGCTCGAGGGCGAGCAGCCCGCCGAGTCCGGGCACGCCGTCGAGGCGCGGCTCAACGCCGAGGACCCGGACCGCGACTTCGCGCCGTCCCCCGGCCGCATCGCGCGGCTGCTGCTGCCCGCCGGTCCGGGCATCCGGGTCGACACCGGCGTCAGCGAGGGCGACACGATCCCCGCCGACTTCGACTCGATGATCGCCAAGATCATCGCCTACGGCCGCGACCGCGACCAGGCGCTCGCGCGGCTGCGCCGGGCGATGGCCGAGACGTCCGTGCTCATCGAGGGCGGCGCCACCAACAAGAGCTTCGTGCTCGACCTGCTCGACCAGCCCGAGGTGATCGACGCCAGCGCGGACACCGGCTGGATCGACCGCGTCCGCGCCGAAGGCCGTCTCGTCACCACGCGGCACTCCGCGGTCGCGCTCGCCGCGGCGGCGATCGAGGCGTACGAGGACGACGAGGAGGTCGGGCGGCAACGACTGCTGTCCACCGCTTTCGGCGGCCGTCCGCAGGTGCGCCACGAAATCCGTCCGCTGGACCTGAAACTGCGCGGCGCTTCGTACCGCGTCACGGTCGCGCGCACCGGGCCGAAGCGGTTCCGGATCGGCGTCAGCGGCGGCGGCGACGTGCACCCGGCCGACGTCGAGATCGAGCGTTTCGACGAGTACAGCGGGCAGATCACCGTCAACGGCACGCGGTTCCGGCTCGTCACCGGCACGCACGGGCCGATCCACCTGGTCGAGGTCGACGGCGTCACGCACCGGATCAGCCGCGACGAGGGCGGCGTCGTCCGCTCCCCCGCGCCCGCGCTGGTGGTCGCCACGCCGGTCGCGGTGGACGACGAGATCGAGTCCGGCGCGCCGGTGCTCGTGCTGGAAAGCATGAAGATGGAGACGGTGCTGCGCGCGCCGTTCCGGGCCAGGGTCAAGGAACTTCCGGTGTCGATCGGCAGCCAGGTGGAGACCGGCGCGCCGCTGCTGCGTCTCGAACCGCTCGCCGACGAGGCCGAGGACGAGGCCGCCGCGCAGACCGAAACCGCCGAGATCGACCTGCCCGCCGAGCAGGACGGCACCAGCGCGGCCGACCGGGTCGAGCGCGGCTGCCAGGACCTGCGCAGCCTGCTGCTCGGCTTCGACGTCGACCCGCACGACCAGGACCGGGTGCTCAGCGGCTACCTGGCGGCGCGCGCGGAGCTGCCGTCGCGTCCGCTGGAGGGCGAGCTCGGGCTGCTGGACGTGTTCGCCGACCTGTCCGAGCTGAGCCGGAACAAGCCGGCCGCGGACGACCTCAGCGCGTCGAGCCCGGTGCACAGCGCCCGCGAGTACTTCCACACCTACCTGCAGAGCCTCGACGTCGAGCGGGCCGGGCTGCCGGAGAAGTTCCAGGGCAGGCTGCGCCGCGTGCTCGGCCACTACGGCGTCGGCGACCTGGAGCGCACCCCGGAGCTGGAAGAGGCCGTCTTCCGGATTTTCCTTGCCCAGCAACGGGCTTCGAGCGACAGCGCGATCGTTTCCGCGCTGCTGCGGCAATGGCTCGCCGAGGCCCCGCCGTCAGCCGAGCTGCGCGAAGCGGCCGGGCTCGCGCTGGAGCACCTGGTCGCCGCCACCCAGCTGCGGTTCCCAGCGGTCAGCGACCTCGCCCGCGGCGTGGTGTTCCGCTGGTTCGCGCAGCCGCTGCTGCGCCGGGCCCGCGCCGAGGTGTACGCCGAGATCCGCGGCCACCTGCGCTACCTCGACCGGAACCCGGACGCGGCCGACCGCGCCGAGCGGATCTCCGGCATGGTGTCGAGCAACGAGCCGCTGGTGCGGCTGCTCGGCCAGCGGATCGGGCGGCCGGGCGCGGACCCGGCCCCGATGCTCGAGGTGCTGACCCGGCGCTACTACGGCAACAAGGCGCTCACCGAGGTGCGCGTGCGCGAGGTCGCGGGCTGCTCGTTCGTCACCGCTGAGCACCCCGAACCGGCGCGCGTGGTCACCACGGCGGTCGACTTCCCGCAGCTGCCGGACGCGATGCGCGCGGTGGCCGAGCTGTCCGCCGACGCCGGAGTCCCGGTCGCCGCCGATGTCTATCTGAAGTGGACAGACCAGCCCGACAGCGACGCGATGGCCGCGAAGCTGGGCGAGATCGTCGCGGCGCACCCGCTTCCGGCCGACGTCGACCGGGTCGTCACCACCGTCGCCGGGGGCGGCGGCGCGGTGATGCACCACCACTTCACCTTCCGCCGGACCGAATCCGGGTTCGAGGAGGACCGGGTGATCCGCGGGCTGCACCCGCGCGTCGCCGAGCGGCTGCAGCTGGAGCGGCTGCAGGAATTCGACCTCACGCGGCTGCCGTCGGCGGACGAAGAGGTGTACCTGTTCACCGGCACCGCGAAGGCGAACCCGGCCGACGAACGGCTGATCGCGATGGCGCAGGTCCGCGACCTCACGCCGCTGCGCGAGGCGGACGGCAGGCTCGTGTCGCTGCCCTCGGCCGAGGACACGCTCGCCGCGTGCCTCGACGCGGTCCGCAACGCGCAGGCGCGGCGTCCGGCGAAGAACCGGTTCGACACCAACCGGATCGTCATCTACGTGTGGCCGACGAGCGAGCTGACGATGGACGAGCTGAACCTGCTCGCCCGCCGCGTGCTGCCGACCACCGCGGGCGCGGGCCTGGAGGAAATCCAGTTCCTGGCGCGGCAGCGCAACGCCGAAACCGGCGAGCTGACCGACATCGCGGTGACGGTCCGCAACGAGGTCGGCGCGGGCGTGCGGCTGTCGGTCGAGGCGCCGAGCACCGAACCGGTGCAGCCGCTGGACGACTACCGGCAGAAGGTGCTGCGCGCGGCCCGGCGCGACACGGTGTACCCGTACGAACTCACCGAACTGCTGGCCGGCGGCGGGTCTTTCACGGAGCACGACCTCGACGACCGCGGCGTTCTGGTCCCGGTCGACCGGCCGCGCGGGCAGAACAAAGCCGGGCTCGTGGCGGGTGTGGTCAGCACGCCGACCGACCGCGTGCCCGAGGGCGTCAAGCGCGTGGTGCTGCTGGGCGATCCGACGAAGTCGCTCGGCGCGCTGGCCGAACCGGAGTGCACGCGGGTCATCGCGGCGCTGAACCTGGCGCAGGAGCTGCGGGTCCCGGTCGAATGGTTCGCGCTGTCGTCCGGCGCGCGGATCTCGATGGAGTCCGGCACCGAGAACATGGACTGGGTCGCGGCGGCGCTGAAGCGGATCGTGGAGTTCACCCAGGACGGCGGCGAGATCAACATCGTGGTCGCCGGGATCACCGTGGGCGCGCAGCCGTACTGGAACGCCGAGGCCACGATGCTCATGCACACCAAGGGCATCCTGGTGATGACGCCGGATTCGGCGATGGTGCTCACCGGCAAGCAGTCACTGGACTTCTCCGGCGGCGTGTCGGCCGAGGACAACTTCGGCATCGGCGGCTACGACCGCGTGATGGGACCGAACGGGCAGGCGCAGTACTGGGCGCCGAACCTCGCCGGGGCGCGCGACGTGCTGATGGCGCACTACGCGCACACCTACGTCGTGCCGGGCGAAGCGGGCCCGCGCCAGGCGGTCACCACCGACCCGGCAGGCCGCGACGTGTCGAACTACCCGCACGCCGTCGTCGGCAGCGATTTCGCCACGGTGGGCCAGATTTTCTCCGCCGAGCACAACCCGGACCGCAAGAAGCCGTTCGACATCCGCACGGTGATGCGCGCGCTGTCCGATCAGGACCACCCGGTGCTGGAACGCTGGGCGGGCATGGCGGACGCGGACACCGCCGCGGTGCAGGACGTGCACATCGGCGGCCGCCCGGTGTGTCTGCTGGGCATCGAGTCGCGTTCGGTGCCGCGCCGCGGCTTCCCGCCCACCGACGGCCCGGACACGTTCACCGCGGGCACGCTGTTCCCGAAGTCGTCGAAGAAGGCGGCCCGCGCGATCAACGCGGCGAGCGGCAACCGTCCGCTGGTGGTGCTGGCGAACCTGTCCGGCTTCGACGGCTCGCCGGAGTCGATGAAGAAACTGCAGCTGGAGTACGGGGCCGAGATCGGCCGCGCGATCGTGAACTTCGAGGGTCCGATCGTGTTCACGGTGATCTCGCGCTACCACGGCGGGGCGTTCGTGGTGTTCTCGAAGGCGCTGAACCCGAACATGACGGTGCTGGCGCTGGAAGGCTCGTTCGCGTCCGTGCTGGGCGGTGCTCCGGCGGCGGCGGTGGTGTTCGCGGGCGAGGTCAAGACGCGGACCGCGAATGACCCGCGGGTGGCTGAGCTGCAGAAGCGGCTCGGAGAGCTGAGCGGGGCCGAGCGGGCTGCTTGCGCGGCTGAACTGGCCGAGGTGACGTCTTCGGTGCGGGCTGAGAAGTTGGGTGAGGTGGCTTCGGAGTTCGACCGGGTGCACAGCATCCAGCGTGCGGTTGAGGTCGGGTCGGTGGATGCGATCGTCAGCACGGCTCAGCTTCGGCCGCGGATCATCGAGGCGATCGAGCACGGGTTGAAGGGCTGAGGATTCCCGTGGGTGCCGGTGCTCAACCGGCGCCCACGGTGATTCCCCGGATCGTTTTCACCTCGCCCAGCAGCGCCGGGGTCACCTTGACCGAGTACCCGTCCAGCGCATAACGCCGCTCCCCCACGTGCAGGTGCACCGGCGTGTTCCCTTGGTGCGCCAGCAAAGTCTGCTTGAGTTCCAGCACCACTGGCAGCGTCACCTTCTCCGCCCGCGTGTGCAGCACCAGCGGCGTTTCCCCGAGTTCCGTCAGGTCGAGCGGTGCCAGATCCGCCCCGAAGACCGACATTTTGTCCTCCCGCCAGTTCACCCGGCCCTTGACGAGCACCGCATTGTCCTCCACCAGATCCGCCGCGCACAACGCGTACGACTTGGCGAAGAACAACACCTCCAGCGACGCGTCCAAATCCTCGACCGTGCAGATCGCCCACGGTTCACCCTTTTTGTTCACCCGCCGCTCCAGCGAAGTGATCAGTCCCGCGACGACGAGTTCGCCTTCTTTCGGCGGGTTGTCGATGATCGCCGCGATCGTACGAGGCGCGTGTTTGCGGAGGACGCCTTCGGCACCGTCCAGCGGATGGGCTGAAACGTAAAGCCCGAGCATGTCGCGTTCATGCGCCAGCAATTGCTTGCGCGGCCACTCTTCGGCGGTGAATTTCACGTGCGCCAACGGCGACGAAGCCGGTTCCTTGTTTTCGCCGCCGAACAGGTCGAATTGGCCCATCGCTTCCTGGCGCTTGAGCGGGACGACGGCTTCCACCGCGTCCTCGTGCACCTGGATCATCGACAGCCGCGTGTGGCCCATCGAATCGAACGCGCCCGCCTTGATCAGCGACTCGATCACCCGCTTGTTACAGGCCACCAGCTCCGACTTGTCCAGGAACTCGGTAAACGAGGAGTACTTGCCCTTCTCCTCACGCGTCTTGATGATCGACTCCACCACGTTCGCGCCCACGTTGCGCACCGCGCCCAGACCGAAGCGGATGTCGTTCCCGACGGCCGCGAACCGCAA
>NZ_JBSFNS010000100.1:0-30739 GCF_053587275.1 Amycolatopsis sp. NPDC003676 | reverse complement strand
CGACGCCTGCTCGCTGGTTGCCGCTCGCGGCCGGCTCATGCAGGCGCTGCCGACCGGCGGCACGATGGCGGCGATCGCGGCCACCGAGGACGAGGTGCGCGCCTCGCTGCCTAGTGGAGTGGACATCGCGGCGGTGAACGGGCCGCGGTCGGTGGTCATCTCCGGCCCGGAAGACGCGGTGCAGGCGGCGATGGCGATCTTCAAGGAAGCCGGTCGCCGGACGAAGCAGCTGGTCGTGTCGCACGCGTTCCACTCGTCGCTGATGGAGCCGATGCTGGCCGAGTTCGCGCTGGTGGCGGAGAAGCTCACCTACTCCACGCCATCGATCCCGGTGGTGTCGAACGTGACTGGCAAGATCGCGACCGCCGCGGAGCTGTGCTCGCCGCAGTACTGGGTGGGCCACGTGCGGGAGGCCGTCCGGTTCGCCGACGGGGTCAGCACGCTGCTCGCCGCTGGCGTGACCCGGTTCGTCGAACTCGGGCCGGACGCGGTGCTCACCGGGATGGCTCGCGAATGCGACACCGCGGTGGCCGACCGGCCGGACCGGGTCGTCCAGGTGCCCGCGATGCGGCGTGGCCGGGCCGAGGTGCCGACCGTGTTCACCGCGCTGGCGACGCTGTTCTCCCGGGGCGCGAAGATCGACTGGAAGGCGCTGTTCGCCGGCCAAGGTGCGTCCACTGTGGACTTGCCGACGTACGCGTTCCAGAACAAGTCGTACTGGCTCGACGCGACGAAGCCGACCGGCGATGTCAGCACTTTGGGCGCTCAGTCCGCCGGACACCCGCTGCTGGGTGCGCTGGTGGAACTGCCCGACGGCGGCGCGGTGCTGACCGGACGGCTGTCGGTCGCGACGCAGCCGTGGCTGGCCGACCACGTGGTGATGGGGCGGACGATGCTGCCCGGCACCGCGTATGTCGAGCTGGCGATTCACGCCGGTGACCAGGTCGGCTGCAACCTGCTGGAAGAGCTGACTCAGCAGGCGCCGTTGCTGCTGCCGGAGGACGGGGTCGACCTGCGCGTGGTCATCAGCGCGCCGGACGGCGGCGGTCGCCGGGAGCTGTCGGTGCACTCGCGGACCGAGTCCGGCTGGGTCCAGCACGCTGCGGGCACGCTGGCCAACGGTGCGGCTGCAGAGTTCTCGCTGAGCGAGTGGCCGCCAGCTGGTGCGGAACAGGTTGACCTGACCGGGTTGTACGACGACTTGGCCGGGCTCGGCTTCGGCTACGGGCCGACGTTCCGCAACCTGCGGGCGATCTGGCTCCGCGAAGGCGAGGTGTACGCCGAGGTCGCGCTGCCGGAAGGCGTTGCGGCGAACGAATTCGGCCTCCACCCGGGGCTGCTCGACTCGGCACTCGGCGCGACGGACTTCCTGATCCCGGGTGGTCCGAAGGCGTTGACCGAGACGACCATCCCGTTCGCGTGGAACTCGGTGTCGCTGCAGGCCAGCGGCGCGACCGCGCTGCGGGTGCGGGTCCGGAAGACCGACAGCGGTTCGTCGCTCGACTTGGCGGACGCGGCTGGTGCTCCGGTGGCGCAGATCGCGTCGCTGGTCACGCGGCCGGTGTCGGAAGGCCAGCTCGGCGCGAAGGTGCCGGACTCGCTGTACCGGATCGAATGGCAGCCCGCTTCGGGCGTTCGGCTGGTGCCTTCGCTGGACGGCTGGGCTGTGCTCGGCACCGATGACCTGGGTCTCGGGGTGCCGTTGAAGGCTGAGCCGGTCGATGCGGATGTGCTGGTGCTGCCGGTCGGTTCGGGTTCCGGTTCGGTGCCTGCTCAGGTGCACGAGGTGGTCCAGGAAACGTTGCGGCACTTGCAGAACTGGCTGTCGGTCGGAGACGGCAAGCTGGTCGTGGTCACTCGCGACGAGCTGGCACAGGCTCCGGTCTGGGGCCTGGTGCGGGCCGCGCAGGCGGAGAATCCCGGCCGGATCCAGATCGTGGACCTCGACGCTTCGGCGGAATCGGCTCGGGCGCTGCCCGCGGTCGTCGCGTCCGGCGAACCGGAGGCGCGGGTGCGGAACGGCGAGGTGCGCGTGCCGCGGCTGACCCGGGTCACCGAGGTCGGCGAGCCGGTCGAGTGGGATCCGGACGGCACGGTGCTGATCACCGGCGGCGCGGGCCTGCTCGGCGGGCTGCTGGCGCGGCACCTGGTCGCTCGCGGTGCCCGTGACCTGGTCCTGACCAGCCGTCGCGGTCTCGACGCGGCGGGGGCGCGGGAACTGGTCGACGAACTGGCCGGCTCGGGGGCGAAGGTGACTGTGGCCGCGTGCGACGTCACCGATCGGGACGCGCTGGCGAAGCTGCTCGACACGCTGCCGCGGCTGACTGCCGTGGTGCACGCGGCCGGGCAGATGGACAGCGCGGTGCTGAGTGCCTTGACGCCGGAGCAGGTCGAGAATGTGTTGCGGCCCAAGGTGGACGCGGCCTGGCACCTGCACGAGCTGACGGCGACTCGGGACCTGGCGGCGTTCGTCCTCTACTCCTCGGCAGGCGGCCTGCTGCTCGCTGCGGGGCAGGCGAACTACGCGGCGGGGAACGTGTTCCTGGACGCGCTGGCCAAGCACCGCGCTTCGCTTGGCCTCCCGGCGACGTCGCTCGCGTGGGGTCCGTGGGAAGGCACCGACGGCGAGGTGGACCTGGCACACATCGCCCGGTCCGGCGTCGCGGAACTGTCCGCGGCTGAGGGGCTGGAGCTGTTCGATGCGGCGCTGGCTGCTTCGTCGGCGGCGTTGGTGCCGGTGAAGCTGGACCTGAAGGACGCCGACCGCGCGTCGGCGCTGTTGAAGGGTCTCGTCACTGCCGGGCCGCGACGGGCCGCTGTCGCCTCGTCGTCGGCCACGCCGGAGACCGGGTTCGCCGACAAGCTCGCCACACTCGCCGCGGACGAGCGGGACTCGGCGGCGCTGAACCTGGTGCGCGAGCACACGGCGGCAGTCCTCGGATACGACGACGCTTCGGCGGTCGGCGTTGAGAAGGGCTTCACCGACCTGGGCATCGACTCGCTCGCCGCGCTGGAGCTGCGCAACCGGCTCGGCGCCGCGACCGGACTGCGGCTGCCCGCGACGCTGATCTTCGACTACCCGAGCCCGCTGCCGCTGGCCCGGCACCTGCTGGCGGAACTGGCTCCTGCTCCTGCGGTTGCTGTTGAAGAAGAACTGAACGGTACCGACGACGCGGCGGCCGCAGTCGCCTCGATGGACCTGGCCGACCTGGTCCGCTCCGCGATGGGCGGCACCGACGAACGGGGTGAATCCCAGTGACCGACAAGTCCGCTCCTTCGACCGAGCAGATCGTCGCCGCGCTGCGGCAGTCCATGACGGACAACGAACGGCTCCGTGCGGACAACCAGCGGCTGGCCGCGCGGCAGTCCGAGCCGATCGCGATCATCGGCATGGGCTGCCGGTATCCCGGCGGTGTCACCACGCCCGCGCAACTGTGGGATCTGGTGGCCGGCGGCGTCGACGCGATCGGCGAGTTCCCGGCCGACCGCGGCTGGGACACCGCCGCCCTGCACGACCCGACCGGCGTCCGGCCCGGCACGACCTACTCGAACGAAGGCGGTTTCCTTTACGACGCCGCCGATTTCGAGCCGGAGTTCTTCGGCATCAGCCCCCGCGAGGCGGTCACGCTGGACCCGCAGCAGCGGTTGCTGCTCGAGACCGCGTGGGAGGCCGTCGAGCGGGCCGGGATCGTGCCGTCGACCCTGCGGGGCAGCGCGACCGGGGTGTTCACCGGCGTCATGTACCACGACTACGGCGCGGGCAGCAGTGACGGCAGCCTGATCTCCGGGCGCGTCTCGTACACGCTCGGCCTCGAAGGCCCGTCCGTGTCGGTTGATACCGCCTGCTCGTCCTCGCTGGTCGCGATGCACCTTGCCGCACAAGCACTTCGGCGCGGGGAATGCTCGCTGGCTTTGGCGGGCGGGGTGACGGTGATGGTCACGCCGGACATGTTCGTGTACTTCAGCGAACAACACGGCCTGTCCTCGGACGGCCGATGCAAGGCCTTCGGCAGCGGCGCGGATGGCGTCGGGTGTTCTGAAGGTGCCGGAATGCTGTTGCTGGAACGGCTTTCCGACGCTCGGCGCAACGGTCACCACGTGCTCGCGGTGCTACGCGGCAGCGCGGTGAACTCGGACGGTGCTTCGAGCGGGATCACCGTGCCCAACGGCCCCGCTCAGCAGCGGGTCATCCGGGCGGCCTTGGCTGATGCGTCCTTGGAACTGTCCGATGTGGACGCCGTGGAAGCGCACGGCACCGGCACCAAGCTGGGCGACCCGATCGAGGCTCAGGCCCTGATCTCCACCTATGGCAAGGTCGCTACCCCTTCACGTCCCTTGTATGTCGGTTCTTTCAAGTCGAACGTCGGACATACGCAAGCTGCCGCTGGGGTCGGCGGGGTCATCAAGATGGTCGAGGCCCTCCGGCGGGGTGTTCTGCCGCCGACGCTGCACGCGGATGAGCCCTCGCCGCACGTCGACTGGGCGGATGGCACTGTCGTACTGCTGAACGAATCGACGCCTTGGCCGTCGGCTGACCGTCCTCGGCGAGCTGCGGTGTCGTCGTTCGGCATCAGCGGGACGAACGCGCACGTGATCGTCGAACAAGGCGATCCGGCTCCGGCGCCTTCTTCTTCGGCTGGGCCAGTAACCTGGTTGCTCTCAGCTTCCACGCCGGAGGCTCTGCGGGCCCAGGCTTCCCAGCTGGCTGGTTCTGCTCTGTCAGGCTCTCCCGCGGACGTCGGCCTTTCCCTTGCCACTACGCGAACCCTCAACGAGCATCGGGCCGGGGTGGTGGCCGCTGATCGGGAAGCTGCCGCGCGCGCTCTGGCAGATTATGCAGCAGGCCGCGCTTCTTCCTCGGTGGTCGAGGGCGTGGCTTCCGCTTCTGGTGTGGCTTTTCTCTTCACCGGCCAAGGTGCCCAACGGGCTGGCATGGGCCTAGACCTCGCCACCGCGTACCCGGTCTTCGCCGCCGCCCTGGACGAGGTCGGCGCTTTCCTGGATCTCGACCTCCCTCTGCGTTCCCTGCTCGCCGATGCCGACCGTCTCGACCAGACCGGCTACACGCAACCCGCTCTGTTCGCGGTGGAAGTCGCTCTGTACCGGCTCCTGGAGTCGTGGGGCATCCGGCCTGCTTACCTGCTGGGCCACTCCGTCGGAGAAATCGCCGCCGCCCACGTCGCCGGAGTGCTTTCCCTTGCGGACGCCGGAAAACTGGTAGTCGCCCGGGCTCGGCTGATGCAAGCGCTGCCCGCCGGCGGGGCGATGGTCGCGGTGCAGGCTACCGAGGACGAGGTGCTTCCGCTACTAACCGATGGTGTAGGAATCGCCGCCGTGAACGGCCCTAGGTCGGTGGTAGTGTCGGGGGTAGAAGAAGAAGTACTTGCGGTTGCTGGGAAATTTGATCGAACTTCGCGGTTGCGGGTGTCGCACGCGTTCCATTCGCCGCTCATGGACCCGATGCTGGACGAGTTCGCCGCAGTGGCGCGCACGCTGACGTACTCTGCGCCTTCGGTGCCTGTTGTGTCCACAGTGGAACTCTCGGCGAATGTGGCGACGCCGGACTACTGGGTGCGCCAGGTCCGTTCAGCCGTACGTTTCGCGGACGGCGTGCGTGCGCTGGCCGAGGCCGGGGTGAACACGTTCGTCGAGGTCGGCCCGAGCGCGGTGCTGACCGCGATGGGGCAGAACTGCGCCGACGCCACCTTCGTCCCGGTCCTGCGCAAGGACCGAGCTGAAGCAGAGTCGGCCGCCGCCGCGGTCGCGACTCTGTTCACGCTCGGCGGGACCGTCGACTGGGACGCGTTCTACTCCGGCGCGCACGTGGTCGAACTCCCGACCTACGCCTTCCAGCGCAAGCGCTACTGGCTGGACAACCCGACCGGCGCGCGGGCTCGCGGCGTGGCCGAGGTCGGGCAGCGCGAGGCCGCGCACCCGCTGCTCGGCGCGGTGGTCGGCACCGCGGACTCCGGCGGCGTCGTCCTCACCGGACGGCTCTCGTTGGCCGCGCAGCCGTGGCTGGCCGACCACGTCGTCCAGGGCAACGCGCTGTTCCCCGGCACGGCGTTCGTCGAGCTGGCCGTGCGCGCGGGCGACGAGGTCGGCTGCGGCCGGGTCGACGAGCTCACCCTCGCCGCACCGTTGATCCTGCCCGAGCAGGGCGCGGTGCGGCTGCAGGTGACCGTCGGCACCGAGGAGGACGACGGCACCCGCGCGCTCGGGATCTTCTCCCAGGCCGAGGACGCCGACGAGTGGGTCCAGCACGGCAGCGGCCGACTCTCTCCCGCCAGTGAGCCGTCCGCGGTCGCCGCGGCATGGCCGCCGGCCGGGGCCACGGAGATCGACGTGACCTCCCGGTACGACGAGTTGGCCGCGCAAGGCTTCGATTACGGCCCGGTTTTCGCGGGCCTGCGTCGAGCCTGGCAGGCGGGCGACGTGCTGGCCGCCGAGGTCGCGCTGCCCGAGCACGCCGACGGCAGCGCGTTCGGCCTGCACCCCGCGCTGCTGGACGCTGCCCTGCACACGATCGGCCTCGCCGGGCCGACCGAGGACAAGCCGGTCTTGCCGTTCGCGTGGTCCGGCGTCTCGCTCTACGCCGGTGGCGCGGCAAGCCTGCGCGTGCTGATCTCGTCGGACGTCGAGAACACCGTCTCGCTCACCGCGACGGACGCGTCCGGCGCACCCGTGCTGCGCGTGGACTCGCTAGCACTGCGCCCCATCGCGGACGACGCGTTCGCCTCGGCCGAGCGTTCGGCGGTGGACGATTCGCTGTTCCGCGTCGACTGGATCCCGTGGCAGGGCGACGACGTCACCGCGGTCACCACCGCGATCCTGGGCACCGACCCCTTCAGCCTCGGCGGAGAGTCCTATGTGGACCTCAACGCATTGCTGGAGGCCATCCACAACGGTGCCTTGGTTCCAGACGTCGTCTACGTGCCTTTCGCCGCCCCGGAAACCGGCACTCCGGAAGCCGCTCGTGCAGCCGTCCACGACCTCCTTTCGCTCGCCCAATCCTGGGTCGCCGAGGACGTACTGGCCGCGTCGCGCTTGGTCGTCGTCGCCTCCGGCGCGATCGCCACTCGTCCCGACGAGGGCGCGCCCGACCTCACCCACGCCGCGCTGTGGGGCGTGATCCGCACCGCGCAACTCGAGTACCCAGACCGATTCATGGTGGTAGACCTCGACAATGGCCCGCTCCCGATCGGCTCGGTGCTCGGCGCGATGTATGCCGACGAACCCGGCGTCGCAGTCCGCGACGGCGCGGTTTTGGTCCACCGCCTGGCAAAGTACGTCCCGGACGGCACCGTCGCGTTCGACCCGGACGGCACCGTCCTCGTCACCGGCGGCACCGGCGTGCTCGGCCAGCTGATCGCCCGGCACCTGGTCACCGAACACGGCGTCCGCAACCTGCTCATCACGAGCCGCCGCGGCCCCGCCGCTCCCGGAGCTGACGAGTTCGTCGCCTCCCTGACCGAGTTGGGCGCGTCAGTCTCGCTGGTGGCCTGCGACCTCGCCTCCCGAGACGCCGTCGCAGCCCTCATCGCCGACGTTCCATCCGACCACCCGCTGACTGCGGTAATCCACACCGCCGGTGTCGTCGACGACGGCGTGCTGCTGTCGCTGACCCCGGAACGGATGGACGCCGTTCTCCGCCCCAAGGTCGACGCCGCGTGGCACCTGCACGAACTGACCGCGTCCCTGGACCTGGCCGCCTTCGTGCTGTACTCCTCGGCAGGCGGCACGCTCGGTGCGGCAGGCCAAGCCAACTACTCCGCGGCGAACGTCTTCCTGGACGCCCTCGCGCACCACCGTGCGGCACAAGGCTTGCCAGCCGTGTCGCTCGCCTGGGGCCTGTGGTCGGAAGGCGGCATGTCCAACGATCTGGCCGACACCGACCTGATCCGCATGGCCAGGTCCGGCGTCTTCGGCCTGTCCTTCGCCGACGGCCTGGAACTGTTCGACGCGACGGTCGCCGCCGGCCAGCCGTCGCTGGTGCCGGTGCGGCTGGACATGTCCGGCCTCCGCGCCGACGCCCACAGCGTCCCCGCGATGCTGCGCGGCCTGATCCGAGGCCGCCGCCGAGTCGAGGCCGTTGACGATTCCTGGAACCAGGTTCTGCGGCTGTCCGGCGCCGAACGCGTACGGGCCGCCGTCGACCTCGTCTGCGGCACCGCCGCCGTGGTCCTTGGCCACGAACGACGGGATGCGGTAGACCCGCGAAAGGGTTTCATCGAACTGGGCTTCGATTCCCTGACCGCGATCGAACTGCGCAACCGCCTGGACGTCCTCACCGGAATGCGCCTGCCCGCGACGCTGATCTTCGATTACCCGTCCGTGCAGGTCCTGGGAGAACACCTCGTCGCGGACGGCGCTCCGTCGGCAGTCGAGGTCCAGCTGGACGCGCTGGAAAACGTGGTCCGCAGCCTGGAACCGGACGAAGTCTCCGGAGTCGTGACGAGGTTGAAGGCAGTGCTGGCGTCGCTGGTCCCGGACGAGGAGGTGGAAGGCGCCAGCGCGGACGAGCTGTTCGCACTGCTGGACGAGGAACTGGAAGCCCGGTAGCGCTTTGGGGCCGCCCGCCGATCCGCGCGGGCGGCCGCTACCTGTTCTCCGCCCACAGAGGCAGATCGCGGGCAACCTCTCCGGGCGACGGCATGCGCGCGATCTCCTCAGCAATCGCCCGCGCCGCGTCCCGGTGCCCGCCGCGCGGTGACAGCAGTTTCCGGACACTCTCGGCAACACTGTCCGCACTGAGTTCTCCGGGCAGAATGCTCAACGCAGCCCCCGCAACGCTGAGGGCGTCCGCATTGGCGAACTGGTCCGCTCCCTGCGGAAGAACCAGCTGCGGCACCCCGACCGCGAGCGCGCCGAGTGTCGTACCGCTGCCACCGTGATGCACGACCGCGTCGACATATGGCAACAATTCCGCCTGCGGTACCCACTCATGGACCGTGACATCTTTTGGCACCGCATCGAGTTGGACGTTCCCAGTCGCGACCACCACGTCGGCGTCGAGCGCCGTCAAACCCTGGATAGCTGTGGTGAGCACGTCCGCCGTGCCGAACGCAGTGCCGAGTGTCAGATAGACCAGCGGCCGCGATGTCCTCTCGACCCGCCACTCCGGCAGCGGCTCGGAATAGGCGATCGCTCGCAGCTCGATTCGCTCAGCAGTCGCGAGAAAGTTCTTGTCCTGCAAGGACGGCGGGCAAATATCGAGATGCGGCCGATCCAGCGTGGGCTTCTCCAACCTGATTCCGTCAGGAAAAATGCGGCCGAACCCGTGCCAGAGACCGGGAATCCCCGCCCGTTGCGCCGCGATCGCCGGACCCGGCTGTCCCCATTCATGGACGACGAGGTCGGGCCGCAGCCGCGCCAGGTCGGGCTCGAGGTCCTCGGCGTAGATCTCGTAGAACGAATCCGCTGGCCGGAAAGGCCGTAATCCGTTGCGATGCAAGGACGCGTGGACGTTCTCGCCCGCCGCGAAATGCACCTCATGCCCAGCCTCCCGGACGGCGACCGCGAGCGGGATGAGCGGATAGGTATGCCCAACCGACGCGAGGCTGGCGAAGAGCACGCGCACCGCTGACCAGCTCCTTCCAAGTCCGATGCCATAAACAGATGTTATGAACATCTGAACCGATAGTAGCCTGCTCACACCCCGCGCGGCCAGCGAGCGCGCGGTTTCGGCTCCGCTGTACCAAGCCAGACAGCCGCGTCTGGGAGCTAGGCCCTGTTGCTTGAATCCGCTGTCACGGCGGAGCTTCCGGTTGTGTGCGCCAAGTCCAGCCATTCCCCGACAGGCAGCACGCATGCCCGGCGTCCGGCCTGCAGGCGGAACTCGGCCTCCGGGTCGGAAACTTCGAGGTAGCCCGCGATCTTGTCCGGCTGCTCGGACGCGTAGTGCATCGGGACCGCGTACCGGGCGTCGAGGATTTCCGCGGCCGCGGCGGCTTGCCTCGGGTCCATCGCGGCGGGCAGCGGACTCGGCGGCTGGAGATGCGGCGCGTCGACCACCGCGCCGTTGGCGGGCAGGAACGCCGCGTCGAAGGGGCTGAACCGGCGCGCGATGAGCCACCAGTAGCCGTGGAACATGGTGTCGCCGCCGTGGAAAACGCGCTGCCCGTCGGCCTCGACGACCCAGTTCAGCTGCGGGTCGCCCAGTCCGTCGACGGCGGGGACCGCGGTGGCACGGAACGGTCCGATCTCGCGGGTGGCCCAGGGATCGACGACTTCGACGGCAAGGCGGTGCCGAAGCAGCTCGTGTTCGGCGGGCAGGGTGGTGACGTTGTCCACGTCGTCGCCGTAGCCGGGTGCCGGCCGGAGCACTGGCGCTGCGGGTGCCAGCACGTCCGCGAGCGCGGCGGCGTCAGTGTGGTCGCGGTGCAGGTGGGAGACCAGTGCGGCAGTGGCTATCCCGCTCGGCTCCGCCAGTCCTTCGCCGGACTTCCAGCCGGTGAACAGCGGTGACAGGTCGCGGACGTAGTCGATCACCAGGCGTTCGTCGCTCGCCTCGATCTCCAGCCCGGCCCAGCCCAGTCGTCGCAACCGCATCTCGTGCTCCTTGGTCTCGGTGGTCGCCCGGAATTTAGCGTACGGGCGTTCTCTAATCAATAGCGAACGTCCGTACGCTATCCTTGGCGCATGTCACCGCGACGTTCAGCGGCCGAAGCGCAGGCCACCCGGGGCCGGATCCTCGAGCGGGCGGCCGAGATCGCCTCCGAGGAAGGGCTGGACGGGATCACGATCGGCCGGCTCGCCGAGGAACTGGAGATGAGCAAGTCCGGGGTGCACAAGCACTTCGGCACCAAGGAGACGCTGCAGATCTCCACGCTGGACAAGGCGTTCGTGGACTTCTGGCACCGGGTGGTGGAGCCCGCGCTGCCCGAACCGCCAGGCCTGCGGCGGCTGCGCGCGGTGTGCGCCAACTCCGTGGACTACCTGGAAGCGCCGCTGCTCCCCGGCGGCTGCCTGATGACCGCAGCGCTCACCGAGTACGACGGCCGCCCCGGGCGGGTCCGCGACGCGGTGGCCGAGGTGTGGTCGCGCTGGCGGGAGCAGCTGCGGGCCGACTTGGCGGCGGCGGTGGAGAACGGGGAGTTGCCTGCTGGGTTCGATGTCGAGCAGGCGTTGTTCGAGATCATCGCGGCCGGGCTGGCGCTGAATGCGGCTATGCAGTTGCAGCACGACCGGACGGCCGCGGGGCGGGCTCGGCGAGCGATTGAGCGGGCTTTGGAGCAGTCCTGAGGCCTGGTTCTGGCGGAGTCGCTCGCTCCTGCTGGAGTACCGCGTTTGGACAGCGGTTGCCGGTGTCTCCCGCGCAGGGTTGGGGTTCCGCGGTGTGCGTCTTGTTGCTGCGCAGGTGCGGAGTTCGGCTGTCTTGGAGAGTGCTGCGGTGCTCGGGTCTGGTGCGCGAGTTGGCGCAAGTGCCGTGCGCGTCGGGGAAGCTTCGAGCGTGAGTGGCGCATCGGCCGGGAGTGTCGCGTGAGTTGCGTTGCGCAGGCCGGGCTGGGCTGGGCTTGCCGCGCTTCGGGCCAGGCTCGGCTGCGGTTTCCGTGCGGGCTGGGTCGTTCTAGGTGCGGATGCCGACCCAGACGTGGCGCACTGCTGCGGTTGGCGCGGTGCCCATTGGTCTTGAGGCGGTTCCGGTTACGACTCGGTGGCCATGCCCAGCGAGCACAGCGAACCGGCCAGGGCGATCAGGTCGTAGCGGGTGTCGTCTTCGTTCGTTTCCCACAGGGCGGAGAGGGTGGTGGCGGCCTGGTCGACGTCGCCGTTGTGCTGCTTCAGGGCGATCCACATCGCGGCGGCCACCGGCTCGCATTCGATGTGGCGGTTGGTCGTGCGGCAGGTCAGCTCCAGGTGGCCGTTGGCGAGCATGCGCTGGGTGACGCCGGGGGCGGTGGTGATCGCCATCATGATGGCCTCCTGGTTGAGGGGGTGTTTCCTTGATGTACCTAGTTTCTCGGAACCGGCGGGCCGGAACCATGGGGTGTGCTCCTGAAGCTTCCCTGGGGTTTCCCCACCCTTATCCCCGGCAGATTCCCGGTTGCCATCCGGCCAGGGTTGTGGTGATCGTCTTCAGGACGGCGTTGAGCTGGTCGTTCAGGTAAAAGTGGCCACCGGGGAAGATCTTGACCTGGCAGGCGCCGGTGGTGTGGTCGCGCCAGGCGTCGGCCTCGTCCAGGTCGGTTACCGGGTCCGCGTCGCCGACCAGGACTTGGATCGGGCAGCTTGGTTCCAAACCTGGTTCGTGCCGGTAGGTTTCGACGGCGGTGTAGTCGCCGCGGATCGCGGGCAGGACGATGCGCAACAGTTCGTCGTCGCCCAGTACGCCGGCGTCGGTGCCGCTGAGTTCCTTGAGCGCGGCGATCAGGCCGTCGTCGTCGCGCTGGTGGATGAACTCGATGCGTTGCGCTGACGGGGCCCGGCAGGCGGACGCGAAGAGGCCTAGCGGGGGATTGCCCTGCGCCTCCAGGCGGCGGGCCACCTCGTAGCCGACGGTGGCGCCCATGCTGTGGCCGAACAGGACCACGGGCAGGTCGGACCAGTCGGCCAGGTCGGTGGTGATCGCGTCGGCGATGGCGGCGACCGTGTCCAGGCATGGTTCCGTGCGGCGGTCCTGGCGGCCGGGGTATTGGACGGCGACCACCTCGAAGTCCTGCCCCGCCGCCGCTGCGGAGAGCGGGAAGTAGGCGGTCGCCGAGCCGCCAGCGTGCGGGAGGCACACCAGACGCACCCGTGCCTGGTCGGTCGGGTGGAAACGGCGGATCCACCGGCTGGTGCGTGCGTTCGCGGGTGTTTCGTCCACTGCAGTCACAAAACCAGGAGTGTTCGGGGCGGGGCAGCGTGGGACAACCCCTAGTGGCCTGGGGCTTGGCTGAGGAGGGGGCAACGTCGGCGAAGGTGCGCCGAGGCGTCGGGTCGGTGCGGGTGGCAGCCTGAGGCGGTGCCGGTCGATTTGCTGCCTGCCTTGGTCGCTGCCTCCCTCGCTGCGTTTCTGCTTGCGGTGCTTTCTGCGGTTGCCGGGTTTGGTGGTGGGGTCTTGCTGTTGCCGGTCTTCACCGCGCTGTTCGGGCTGCGTGTCGCTGTTCCCACGCTGACCTTGACGCAGCTGTCTTCCAACGGATCCCGCGTATGGCTTAACCGGCGGGAGTTGCGCTGGGAGCCGTACCGTGCGCGGTCGCTGGAGGGCTGTTGCTCACCCATGCTCCGCTCGCGCCGCTCAAGCGGGTCGTCGGCGTCTTTCTTGTCGGGGTTGTCGTCTGGAGACGGTTGCGACGTCGGCCGCGGGCGCTGTCGCCGCCGTAGTTCGCGGTGGTCGGTGCGGCTTCCGGGTTTGGTTCAGCGCTGCTGGGCTCGGTCGGCCCGCTCACTGCCCCGTTCTTCCTTGCTCTCGGCTTGACTCGCGGTTGTGGATGCGAGTCCGGGTACAGGGGTGGCGGTCATGAGGCTGCGGCCGACGGGTGTGGAGTGTGAGCCGGTCGCGGAGCAGCTTGCCGTCGTGTGTGGCCCAGCGGGATGGGTGGCGGGTTGTGGGCGGTGTTGCGCAGAGGTTTCTGCTCGGGGTCGAGGATGGACGGCGGGATCCAGTACACGACGCCGTCGCGGAGGAGGGTTTGCCAGCCGCTGTGGTGCAGGAGGCGGTGGTGGCGTTCGCAGCACGAGGCGAGGTTGTCCAGGTCTGTCGCGCCGCCGTTGGCCCAGTGGACGATGTGGTGTGGGCTTGTCCACTTTGGACTGCGGTCGCAGCCGGGGAAGGTGCAGCCGCGGTCTCGGATTGCCAGGGCCCGGCGTTGGGCGTTCGTGGCGGTGCGGGCCGAGCGGCCTAGGTCGAGGACCTGGCCTTCGGTGCCCAGGACGGCGGGGTAGACCTTGGCGTCGCACAGGATGCGGCGCAGGTGGGAGGCGGGCAGGACCGACTCGTCGTCGGTGAAGACCGCTTTGGCTTTGCTCTGCAGGGTTTCCAGGTCGACGGTCACGGTGGCGACTGCTCGTTCGCCGGCTTTGGTGGGCAGGTCGGGAGTGCGGGCGGCCAGGTCGACGATCGCGGCGATCGCGTCGCCGTGGCGTTCTGCTGGAGTGCGGGGGTCGGGGGTGTCCGGCGTGGTCGCGGGGTCCGGTGCGGCCAGGGGGACCAGCAGTTGTTCGATCAATGTGCCGGTTTCCTGGTCTACGTTGCCGGTGAAGCGGAAGCGGCCGGTTCGGGTCCAGTGCCAGCGGAATTCTCGCCAGGGGCGCGCGGAACCCACGCCCGAGCCCGAGTCGGGATCAGGGCCGGGAGCCGCGTCCGGGTCCGAGGAAGGCGAAGAGTCGGGCAGGTCGGCAGGATCGTTGTCCCAGTAGATCTTCAGGCGCGTCGCGGCTCGGCGGACCGTGCCGGGATTGGCCTGCGCCGCGAGGGTCACCAGGGTGTCTTCGGCGACGGTGTAGTCCTCGGGGGTCAGCCATCTCGGTGCGTCGGCCAGGAATTCGGCGATCACGGCTGCGTGCTGGGCGGTGATTTCGCCCTCGGTCAAGGCTTTCCATGTCAGCGGCAAGGAGCCGGTGGCTTGGGCGAGCCGGGCTCGGGCCTCGCGCGGTGTCACGTGCAGGATCGTCGCCAGGTAGGCCGCGGTCGAGGAATAGCCCTCGGGCACGGCGCCGCGCGCTTCCACTTCCCGGATTGTCTCCAGTTGTGCGGCGTAGGCGGTGTTCTGCTGTCTTTGGGTCGTCAGGAGTCTGGTGGTCAGGTCCTGGTCTGACAATTGCCAGGCCGGGAGCGTCGTAGTCGTGGACACCCCTTCATTTTCTCGAACGCACGTTCGATTACGCCATCGCTCGAACTGGTCATCCTCAACTGCGGAAGCCGGCGAAGCAAGATCACTGTCCGGAACCAAAACGCAAGCTCGCCCAAGGAAAGCCGCCCCTCGCATGCACGCGGCTCCGCAAGAAAACCCCAGTCGAAAACAACGCAAGGTAATCGTGATCACCTGATTGAGTGACTTTAGATCGCGGTTGGCTGTGCTTAGGGGGCGGCTGCGACTGTGGCACACGCAGGAAGATGACCGTTGGGTCGAGGAGCTTGCGATGGGCGTGAACTGGGGGCAGAACCGCCGCACCGAGCCGAACGAAGCAGTGTCCCTCCTTGAGGGCCTGCTGATCGAATGCGATGCGGGGGCAGGAGACACGGTATTGGTCGGCGGAGGACCGGCCAGCGGGAAAACACAGGTACAGAACCAAGTCGTGGCGCGAGCCCGCGAGCTGGGCGTTCTGACGCTCACCGCGGCGGGAGCGGCCGACGAACGCGACGTCGACGGCGGCGTGCTCGACCAATTGCTGGCCAGCCCGGCGTTGCCGCGCGAGGTGCTGGCCGCGGCTGATGGCGAGGACCGGATCGCCGCGTTGTGCAGTGCATTGCACCGGCTGGCTCGGGAGCGGTCGTTGCTGATCGCGGTCGACGATTTGCAGCACGTGGACGAGACCTCGGCGCGGTTGTTGCTGCGGTTGCAGCGGCGGGCGAGGTCGGCCGCGATGTTGCTGGTGCTGACGCAGCCGGACGGCTGGTATTCGGGCGAGGGCGTCGAATTCGCCGCGCAGCCGCACCGGTACGTGCATCTCACGCCGTTCACCGTGGAGGCGATCGCGCAGCTGGTCGCTGACCACGGCGACGCCGAGCGGATCCACGGGCTGAGCGCGGGGAATCCGTTGCTGGTCAGTGCATTGGTTGACGCATCTCGTAGCTCGATGGACGACGGCGCGGCGTATTCCGATGCGGTGCAACGGCTTCTGCATCGCTACGGCTCGCCGCTGCGGGAGGTGGCGACGGCGATCGCGGTGCTGGACACCGACGTGACCACGGACGCGGTGGCGACGGTCGCGGGCGTGGACCCGGTCGAGGCGGAGGCTTCGGCGGGGCTGCTTGTGGAGACTGGCCTGGTCGACGGAGTGCGCTTCCGGCAGCAACCGGCTGCCGCGGCGGTCGTCGGCGGGTTGCGCGGGTCCGAGAAGGTGCAGTTGCACATCCGGGCCGCTGAGGTGAAGCACGCACGCGGGTTGTCGGCGCCGGAGGTCGCGCGGCATCTCGTGGCGGCGGGCGAAGCGCAGGCGGAGTGGGCGTTGCCGGTTCTGGTCGCGGCGGCGGAGCAGGTGATGCTCGGCGACGACGTCGACTTCGCCACCCGCTGTCTGCATCTGGCGGCATCGACGACCACCGCGTCGTGGGAGCAGCAGATGATTTCCCAGCTGCTGGCCAAGATCACCTGGCGGGTCAACCCGGCGGCGGCCGCACCGCATCTCGCGGCGTTGCGTGACGCTGGTTCGCTCGATCAATCGGACCGGATCGCGTTGGTGCGTCAGTCATTGTGGTTCGGTGACCGGGAAATGTTCGAGTCCGCGCTGGTCCGGCTGGGCGACGACCTCGAGCCGCTACACCCGCGCATGGCTGCCGAACTGACTCTCGCCGCGCATTGGCATTACGGCGCGGCACCGCAGTTGTCGGTCGACGCATCGGATCCCTGGATGCGCACGGCAACCACCCTCGCGTCGGTATGGCAGGTCGGTGGCAGCGAAGAGACTTCGGTGTGCGCGGAGCGGATTCTGCAGAACTGTCGGCTCTCGGACACTTCGCTGGAAGCGTTGGCCACGGCCATTCTCGCGCTCGCGTACGACGGCAAGGCGGACCGCGCGGAAGGCTGGTGTTCTTCGCTGGCCGAGGAGGCCGAGTATCGCGGCGCGGTGACGTGGAAAGCGATGCTCGACGCCATCGGTGCGAGTCTGTTGCTGCGTCGCGGCGAACCGGCCGAAGCGGCTGAGGCGGCGAGCCGGGCGCTTGCGCTGCTTGACGAACCCAACTGGGGCGTCGCGATCACGTACCCGCTGGCGACGATGCTGACTGCGTACACCGCGGCAGGCGCGTTCAAGGCCGCAGCTGCGGTGTTGCGACACGCTCTGCCCGAAACGGTGTACACGACACTCGGCGGCGTACGGTTCCTCAGGGCGCGCGGGCAGTTCCACCTGGCCACGAACCGCGGGCTCTCAGCGGTGAGCGATTTCCAGCAGTGCCAACGGATTCTCCGTGACCGCAACCTCGACCTGCCCGCAGTGGCACCGTGGCGGACCGATCTTGCGGAAGCGAATCTGCGGCTGCGGAACCCGACCCTGGCGGTCGAGCTGGCGAAACAGCAGCTGGCCGACACGACGGACGCGTTTTCGCAGGCAGTGGCGCTGCGGGTGCTGGCGTTCGCCGGGGACACTGGTGCGCGGTCCGGTCTGCTGAACCGGGCGGCGGAGGCGTTCAAGGAATCCGGCGACCGGCTCGAGCTGGCCCGCACGGTCCGTGCGATCAACCAGCTCGGCCAGCGCGCGGAACGTTCGGCGGGCTTGGTGAAACCGGTGCAGGTGCCGCGGCAGCCGATGCGTCCGCTCGGTCCTCGTCCGGTCGCGTCGAGACCCGAGCCGCCGCGCGCGGATCCGGAGGGAGCGGCTGCGACGGCGCTCAGCGAGGCCGAACTGCGCGTCGCGGAACTCGCGGCGCACGGACGGACCAACCGCCAGATCGCCGAAACGCTGTACATCACAGTGTCCACTGTGGAGCAGCACCTGACCAGGGTGTACCGGAAGCTCGGCGTGGCGGGGCGGAGCGCGCTCGCCGGAGAGCTGGCCGGTGCCGGGCAGTGACGGAAAAGCTGACGGAAAGCCGGACGGAAAAGCTGCGGGGAGCAAGGGTGCTGACCGACGTAGAGCTGCGAGTCGCGGAACTCGCCGCGCAGGGCATGCCGGTGGCGGTGATCGCGGAGGTACTGGGAGTGTCCGCGAACACCGCCGCCGGCCACCTGAGCGCCGTCTACGTCAAGCTCCGAAACGCGTGAAGGGCCTCTCGCGCGAAATCCGCAAGAGGCCCTTCATCGGAGCAGGAACCGAGAACAGGTCAGGATCGACGGTCAGCGACCACCGCTTCGATGATGTCGTCCAGCGAACGCGTCGGCACGAAGCCGATCTGGTTGTACGCGCGGGTGCAGTCGGGAATGCGCCGCTGCATGTCCTCGTACCCGTCGCCGTACGCCTCCTCGTACGGCACCTTCGTGATGGTGCTGCTCGACCCGGTCGCGCCGATCACGCGCTCGGCCAGCTGCGAGATGGTGGTCTGCTCGTTGCTGCCGAGGTTGAACACCTTGCCGTACGCGGATTCGTCGGCGAGCAAGTCCGCCAGCGCGGGCACGACGTCCTGCACGTGGCAGAAGCAGCGGGTCTGCTGTCCGTCGCCGAACACCGTGATCGGCTCGCCGGCCAGCGCCTGCGTCACGAAACGCGGGATGACCATGCCGTAGCGCCCGGTCTGGCGCGGCCCGACCGTGTTGAACGGCCGCACGATCACCGTGCGCAGGCCGTGCTCCACCGCGTACAGGTGCGCGAACGTCTCGTCCAGAGCCTTCGCCTCGGCGTAGGACCAGCGGTTCTTCAGCGGCGACCCGATGATCCGGTCGTCGTCCTCGCGCAGGCCGTCGGCGGTGTTCTTGCCGTAGATCTCGCTCGTGGACGCGACGAGGATCGGCACGTCGTGGCGCAGCGCCGCGTCGAGCATGTTCTCCGTGCCGTGCAGGTTGGTGCGCAGGCTGTCCATGGTCTTGTCGAGGATGGTGAACACACCGACCGCGGCGGCGAGGTGGAAGATCGCGTCGATGCCCGCCATGCACGATTCGACCGCGTTCGGGTCGGTGATCGAGCCGCGCACGAAGCGGAATCCGGGGTGTCCGGCGAAGCCGGTGAGGTTGTCCAGGGTGCCGGTGCTGAGGTTGTCCAGTGCGACGACCTCGTCGCCGCGGGCCAGCAGGTGCTCGGTGAGGTGGGAGCCGATGAACCCGGCGCCTCCGGTGAT
The DNA here is from genome assembly GCF_053587275.1 of Amycolatopsis sp. NPDC003676. NCBI lineage: Bacteria > Bacillati > Actinomycetota > Actinomycetes > Pseudonocardiales > Pseudonocardiaceae > Amycolatopsis > Amycolatopsis sp. NPDC003676. Next base: position 11,886 of record NZ_JBSFNS010000100.1, on the reverse strand, counting down.
GAGGTAACGCACTGTAGTTCCTTTCAGTTCGCGAAGAGCGCGCGGTCGAAGCGATAAGTGGCGTCGATGACGGTCGGGCAGTCGGCGAGCCATTCGTAGTCGTGGCCCGGCTGGATGGTGTGGATGAGCGCGACGTCCCAGTCCTGGCCTTCCGGCTCCGGGACAGTGTCGAGCGAACCGCCGGTGACCCGGACGTTCGGGACCAGCGGGTCGTAGTAGCCGACCTTCGCGCCCTTCGCGGCGAGAAGGTCGAGGATGTCGAGCGCGGACGAAGAACGCACGTCCTGCACACCGGGCTTGTACGTCACGCCTACCACCAGTACGCGCGTACCCGCCATGCCCTTGCCTTCGCGCGACAGTGTGTTGAGTACGCGGTCGACAACCTGCTTCGGCCGCTCCGCGATGGCGTGCATCGCCTGGGTCACCAGCGGCGCGTTGCTCTGCGTCGCGCGCAGTTGCCACAGCAGGTAGTGCGGGTCGCAGGGGATGCAGTGGCCGCCGACGCCGGGGCCGGGGTGGAAGGCCATGAAGCCGTACGGTTTGCTGGCCGCCGCGTCGATGACCTCGATCGGGTCGATCGCGAAGCCGTCGCTGATCTCCGCGAACTCGTTGGCCAGCGCGATGTTCACCGCACGGAACGTGTTCTCGTACAGCTTGGTCATCTCCGCCGCTTCCGGCGAGCTGACGCAGTGCACGCTCGGGGTGAGCACGTTGATGACACGCTGCGCCATCGCGGTGCACACAGGGGTCACGCCGCCCAGCACTCGCGGCGTCTCGGATTGGGTGTGCGTGACGTTCCCGGGGTCGATCCGCTCCGGACTGGACGCCACGAACAGGTCACGGCCGATCGTGAATCCCTTGGCCACCAGCGGCTTCACCAGCAGCCGGTTCGAGGTGCCGACGTAGCTGGTCGAGGTGAGGATGAAGGTCTGGCCGCGGCGGGCGTTCGCGACCAGTGCCGCGCACGCCGCCTCGAGCGGGCCGAGGTCCGGCATCAGGTACTCGTCGAGACCAGTCGGCACGCACACCAGCACGGCGTCCGCCTCGGCCATCCGCGCCGAGTCCGTGGTGAGCTGGAAGTCCTCCTGGTGCACGGCTTTCTCGAGCCTGCGGTGGTCGGCCTCGATGAGGTCGACCTCGCCGGTGCGGATCGAGTCGAGGCGGTTCTGCGACAGGTCGATGCCGATCACGCCGACGCCGCCGGCGTGCAGGCCGAGCGCGGTCGGCAGGCCGACGTAGCCCATCCCGATCACCGCGACCGACGTCAGTTCGTTCCGTTCGGCGATGGTCTCGAATTCAGCGACAGTACTGGTCATTCCTGGTCACCCGTTTCTGGATGGGCTGTGGGAAAAGCGAGCGGGAAAAGCGGGAGAAAACGCGGTCATCGGACCGAACGGACGATTTCAAAGGCTTCGGCGAGGCCGGCGCTGACCTGCGAGCCGCGGTATTCGGCCAGGGCTCGGACGCCGCGTTCGCTGCGCGGATTCGGCCACGGCTCGAGTTCCTTGCCGTAGGCGCGCAGCGCTTCGATTTTGCGTTCGAGGTGGCTTTCGTCGAGAATCTGCCAGCAGTTCGGCCGGAACGTGACCGGCAGCCCGGAGGCCTCTCCGACGTCGGTGGCGGAGCGGATCTCGAAGGTGCGGACCTCGCGCACCGGGCCCTTGCCCGGCCGTCCGGCGACCCGTGCGGCGCGGCTGACCAGCGCGTGGTCGGTGCTCAGGTCGCACATGCTCGTGGCGAAAATGGTGTCCGGCTCGAATTCGCGGACCTCGCGCTCGACGACCTGGTTCAGTTCGAGGTGGCTGACCGTGTCGAGCCGGTTGTCGCCGAATTCGTGGACTCGCACGCGCTCGATGCCGAGCGTTTTCGCGGCCAGTTCGATCGCGTCGGAGCGATTGGTGACCTCGGCGCCGGCGGCCGAACGCGAACCGTCGTCGTTGGTGAGAATGCAAAGCGAAACGGTGACGCCCTCGTCGGCGAGCCGGGCGATAGTCCCGCCCGCGCCGAGCGTTTCGTCGTCGCCGTGGGCTCCCACCACCAGCAGCCTGCGTGTCAACGTGTGCATACGATTCCCCAGTCCTTGTCCGGGCGGTGAAACCCCCAGCGGAAACGAGCCGTGCGAAATGGCTTGGAACGCCAGCAAAATCTGACAGCCGCCGGTGCGTGCGACAACCCCTAAAGACCGTCTAAAGCGGACCTTGGCCGGGCGGGCGCGACCGGCGCGGCAGGGGCCGTTAGGGGTGGGTCCGCGCACGGGCGCGCTCGTATCGTCACGACGTCGGGCGAGCATGCGACGCGGAAGGAACGTGGGCACGTGGGCAACTCCGAGGAGAAGCTGGTCGGTGCGCTCCGGGCTTCGGTGAAGGAAACCGAGCGGTTGCGCGAAAAGAACCGCAAGCTCACCGAAGCCGCACGGGAGCCGATCGCGATCGTCGGGATGGCCTGCCGGCTTCCCGGCGGCGCGGGCACCCCGGAAGCGTTGTGGGAACTGCTGTCCGGGGGCGTCGACGCGATCGGCGAGTTCCCGTCGAACCGGGGGTGGGACCTCGATCGCCTTTACGACCCGACCGGCGAACGGCCGGGTTCGAGTTATGTGCGCGAGGGCGGGTTCCTGCACGACGCGCTCGATTTCGACGCCGATCTGTTCGGCATCAGCCCGCGCGAGGCGCTGCTGATGGACCCGCAACAGCGGCTGCTGCTCGAAACGTCCTGGGAGGCGTTCGAGCGCGCCGGGATCGCGCCGCATTCGGTGAAGGGCAGCCCGACCGGCGTTTTCGCGGGCACGATGTATCACAACTATCAGGGCAGCTACGGCTCTTCCGGCGTCATTTCCGGCCGCCTCGCTTACACTTTCGGGCTCGAAGGACCCGCGGTGACCATCGACACCGCGTGCTCGTCCTCGCTCGTCGCGCTGCATTTGGCGGTGCAGGCGCTGCGCAACGGTGAATGCACACTCGCGCTCGCCGGCGGTGTTTCGGTGATGTCGACGCCGCGTACGTTTGTTGAGTTTTCCCTTGACGGAACGCTTGCTCGCAGCGCCCGTTGCCGTACCTTCGCCGACTCGGCGGACGGTACCGGCTGGTCCGAGGGTTGCGGCATGCTGCTGGTCGAGCGGCTGTCCGACGCGCGGCGCAACGGGCACCCGGTGCTGGCGATCGTCCGCGGCACCGCGATCAACCAGGACGGCGCGTCCAACGGCATGACCGCGCCGAACGGGCCCGCGCAGCAGCGCGTGATCCGGCAGGCGCTGGCGAACGCGCGGCTGCGGCCGGACGAGATCGACGTCGTCGAGGCGCACGGCACCGCGACCAAGCTGGGTGACCCGATCGAAGCGCAGGCGCTGCTCGCGACGTATGGCCAGGAGCGCGAAGAGCCGCTGTGGCTGGGGTCGATCAAGTCGAACGTGGGCCACACGCAGGCCGCGTCCGGTGTTGCTGGCGTGCTGAAGATCGTGCTGGCGCTGAACAACGACCTGCTGCCGAAGACGCTGCATGTCGACAAGCCGACTCGACACGTGGACTGGGCCTCCGGCAAGGTCGAGCTGCTGACCGAGGCCCGGCCGTGGGAGCGCGGGGAACAGCCGCGTCGCGGTGCGGTGTCGTGCTTCGGGCTCAGCGGGACCAACGCGCACATCATCATTGAAGAAGCGCCCGCGCCCGAAACCGTTGAGAATCCGCGCGACGAGGCAGCGATCCCGGTGGTCGTTTCCGGCCGGACGCCGCAGGCATTGCGGGCGCAGGCGGCGCGGCTGGCTGAACACCTTGCGGCACAACCGGAATTGGAACTCCTTGACGTCGCCGCCACCTTGGGTGCGTCGCGGACCCACCTGGACCACCGGGCGGCCGTGATCGGGAAGTCCATTGAGGACGTGCTGCCCGCGTTGAACGCGCTCGCGAACGGTGAGCTGGGCGCGGTGAGCGGCCTGGCACGCGGTGAGGCGTCGTTGGCGTTCCTGTTCTCCGGACAGGGATCTCAGCGAGTCGGGATGGGCCGTCAGCTGGAGGTCTTCCCGGTCTTCGCCGAGGCTTACGCGGCGGCGTGCGCGGAGCTGGACCGGCATCTCGACCGGCCGATCCGCGCGGTGGTCGACGGCGACGCGGACGCGTTGGCGCAGACCGCGAACACCCAGGCCGCGCTGTTCGCGTTCGAGGTCGCGCTGTTCCGCCTGGTCGAATCGTGGGGTCTTGCTCCGGCCGCGCTGTGCGGACACTCGATCGGTGAGCTCGCCGCTGCACATTGCGCGGACGTGTTCTCGTTGGCTGACGCGGCAAAGCTGGTCGCCGCTCGCGGACGGTTGATGCAGGCGTTGCCGAAGGGCGGCGCGATGGTGGCCGTCGAAGGAACTCCGGAGGAGGTCGCGGAGCACGATCCACAAGGGACGGTCGACGTCGCTGCGGTGAACGGGCCGCGTTCCGTGGTGGTGTCCGGTGCTGAGGACGCCGTCCTAGCCGTGGCCGCGAAGTTCAGCGACGCCGGACGGCGGACGACGCAGCTCAAGGTCTCGCACGCGTTCCACTCGCGACTCATGGAGCCGATGCTCGCCGAGTTCCGCGCCGTCGCGCAGAGCATTGCCTACGCGCAGCCGACGATTTCGGTGATCTCCAGCGTGACCGGCGAAGAGGTCTACGCCGAGCTGACCGACCCCGAGTACTGGGTGCGCAATGTCCGTGAGCCGGTCCGATTCGCGGACGCGGTTCGCGCGCTCGCAGCTGACGGCATCAACCGGTTCCTCGAGTTAGGCCCGGACGCGCCGCTGACCGCCGTGGTCCCGCAGTCCGCCGGTGACGCGGTTGCCGTGCCGGGCCAGCGTCGTGACGTCCCCGAGGACGTGGCGCTGCTGACCGCGTTGGCGACGCTGCACGTCCGCGGCGTGGTGCCGGACTGGTCCGCGCACTTCGCCTCGCGGGGTGCGAGCCGGGCGGACCTGCCGACGTACGGCTTCCAGCACCAGCGTTACTGGCTGGAGGTTTCGTCCGAATCCGGGGATGTCTCGTCGATGGGCCTCGACCCGGTCGACCACCCGCTGCTCGGCGCGGCGACGTTGCTCGCCGACGCGGACGGCGTGGTGCTGTCCGGTCGCGTGTCCACGGCGACGCATCCGTGGCTGGCCGACCACGCCGTCGGTGGCTCCATCCTGTTGCCTGGCACGGCTTTTGTGGAACTCGCCGTGCGCGCCGGTGACGAGGTCGGCTGCGGCCGCGTCCAGGAGTTGACTCTGCACGCGCCCCTCGTGCTGCCTGCGAAGGGTGCCGCGCGTATCCAGGTGCGCATCGGAACGCCGGCCGCCGATGGGACCCGGCCGATCAGTGTCCACTCGCGACCCGACGATCTCGCCACCGCCGTCGGCTGGACCCGGCACGCGGACGGCACGCTCGCGGCCGCGGCCTCCGGGACGAACTTCGACCTCAGCGAATGGCCGCCGACCGGTGCTGAGACGGTGGATGTCGAGGGGATGTACGACCTGCTGGCCGAGCACGGGATGGCTTACGGGCCGGTGTTCCAGGGGCTGCAGGCGGCGTGGCAGCGCGGCGAGGACGTGTACGCCGAGATCGCGTTGCCCGAGCAGGAACGGATCGGGGCCGAGGCGTTCGGCCTGCACCCGGCGGTGTTCGACGCGACCCTGCACGCCGTGGGGCTCAGCGCGGCGGCTGGGGAAGGGACGACACTGCCGTACGCCTGGTCCGAAGTGGAGCTTTTCGCGACGGGCGCGTCCTCGCTGCGTGTCCACGTGCGACCGACCGGTGAGCAGGCCGTCGAGCTGCGTCTTGCGGACAGCGCCGGGGCACCGGTCGCGCGAGTCGGCACGTTGAAGCTGCGGCAGATCAGCGAGGAACAGCTGGCGGCCGCGGCTCCGACTGGTTCGGACGAACTGTACGAAGTGGACTGGGTGCCGACGACTCTGCCGGATGCGCAGGCGACCTACGAGGTCTACTCGGCGAAGGCCGGGAATGACGCGGCGAAGGCAAAGAAGGCCGTCCACAGTGCACTGTCCAAACTGCAGTCGGACAGTAAAGAGAAGCTTCTGGTCGTGACTGGCGACGACCTCGCCGGGGCTGCGGTGGCTGGTCTCGTCCGGTCCGCGCAGGTGGAGAACCCGGGGCGGATCGTGCTCGTCGAGGGCGACGCGACCGACGAGCAGCTCGCGGCCATCGCGGCGGCCGACGAATCGGTGGTGCGGGTGTCCGGTGCCGAGGTGCGCGTGCCGCGTCTCGTCCGGGCGACGCCGGAGCTGGGGGAGCCGGTCGACTGGTCTGCTGGAACTGTGCTGCTCACTGGCGGTACCGGGGCGCTTGGCCGGATCGTGGCCACGCACCTCGCGAAGCAGGGCGCAAAGCGGTTGCTGCTGGTCAGCCGGCGTGGTGACCAGGCACCCGGCACTGCGGAACTTGTCGCGGAGCTGACCGAACTCGGCGCGGAAACGACTGTCGCTGCGTGTGACCTCACCGATCGCCGGGCGGTGACGAGGCTGCTGAAGAAGCACCCGGTCGCCGCGGTGGTGCACGCCGCCGGTGTGCTGGACGACGGTGTGCTGCCGTCGATGACTCCGGAGCGGATCGACGGCGTCTTCAACCCGAAGGCGCTCGCCGCCTGGCATCTGCACGAGCTCGTCGGCGACGTCGAAGCGTTCGTCACCTTCTCCTCGGCCGCCGGGGTGCTCGGTGCTCCTGGCCAGGCGAACTACGCCGCCGCAAACGCTTTCCTCGACGCTCTCGCCGCGCACCGTCGTGCCGAAGGCAAGCCGGCGCACTCGCTGGCGTGGGGCATGTGGGAATCGGCGGCCGGGATGGCTGGCGAAACGAACGGCAAGCGCGGGCTCGGCGCGTTCAGCGCGGCGGAGGGCCTAGCGCTGTTCGACACCGCGGTCAGGTCGACGGGCACGGTGTTCGTGCCGGTGAAGCTCGATCTGCCCGCGTGGCGCGAGGCAGGCGCGGTGCCGGACCTGCTGCGCGGCCTGGTCCCGGCGGCTCGGCGTACCGTAGCCGACCGCGAGGCCGGGACGGACTCGTTGCTGGGCAAACTGGTCCGGCTTCCCGCCGACAAGCGCCTCGACCACCTGCGTGACCTGGTCATCGAGCACGCGGCGGCGGTGCTGGGACACACGTCGACGGACGTGATCGACGCCGACCGGGCGTTCAAGGACCTTGGTTTCGACTCGCTGACCGCAGTCGAGCTGCGCAACACGCTCAACGAGGTCACCGGCCTCAGCCTCACCGCGACACTCGTCTTCGACCACCCGACCGCTGGCGACCTGGCCGCGCACCTGCACGACGAGCTGCTCGGTGACCTGGACGCGGACGCGACCGGGCCGGAGACCACCGTCGTGGGCAGCGACGAGCCGATCGCGATCGTCGGCATGGCCTGCCGGTTCCCCGGCGGCGTGACCACGCCGGACGAACTGTGGCAGCTGGTCGCCGCTGGTCAGGACGGGACCAGCGACTTCCCGACCGACCGCGCCTGGGACATGGACCACTGGCTGGAGCAGGTCGCGCCCGACGGCGGCACGCCGCGCGGCGGGTTCGTGCCGGACGCCACCGACTTCGACGCCGCGTTCTTCGGCATCAGCCCCAACGAAGCCGTGATGATGGACCCGCAGCAGCGGATGTTGCTGGAGTCGTCGTGGGTCGCGCTGGAGAACGCCGGGGTGGATCCGCTGGCGCTCAAGGGAAGCACGACCGGGGTGTTCGTCGGCGTGATGCAGTCCGACTACGACCCGGGCGACGCGCTCGAACAGGGCGGCGGGGCCTACCGCGGGTCTGGTGCGTTGAGCAGCGTTGTTTCGGGACGGGTCGCGTACGCGTTCGGTCTCGAAGGGCCTGCAGTGTCGGTGGATACCGCGTGCTCGTCGTCGTTGGTGGCCTTGCATCAGGCGACCCAGGCGTTGCGTGGTGGGGACTGCTCGCTCGCGTTGGTCGCGGGGGTCTCGGCGCTCGTTTCGCCGGCGCCGTTTGCGCAGTTCCTTGATGGTGCGGTTGCTCGGGACGGTCGATGCAAGCCGTACTCGGCCGCAGCGGACGGGTTTGGCTGGGGCGAGGGCGTCGGGGTGCTCGTGATCGAGCGGCTGTCTGACGCGCAGCGCAACGGGCACGACGTGCTGGCCGTGGTGAAGTCCAGTGCGGTCAACGCGGACGGTGCTTCCAATGGTCTTAACGCGCCCAGTGCTCCGGCGCAGGAGAAGCTGATTCGGCGGGCGTTGACGGCGGCTGGCCTGGTGGCGTCCGATGTGGACGCTGTCGAGGGTCACGGCGCGAGTACTCCGCTGGGAGACCGGATTGAGACTGCTGCGCTGCTGGCTACTTACGGTCGCGAGCGGTCGGTGGACCGTCCACTGTGGCTTGGTTCGGTGAAGTCGAACATCGGGCACACTCAGGCAGCGGCGGGTGTCGCCGGGGTGATCAAGATGGTGCAGGCGATGCGGCACGGAGTGTTGCCGTCGACCTTGCACGTCACCGAGCCGACGCACGATGTCGACTGGGCTGCCGGGACTGTGCGGCTGCTGGACGAGTCTCGGGATTGGCCCGAGGTGGATCGGCCGCGTCGGGCCGCGGTGTCGGCGTTCGGGTACAGCGGGACCAACGCGCACGTGATTCTGGAGCAGGCTCCCGATGTTGTGGCGGAAGCGGCTGAGACGGTTGATTCCGGTGGGGTGCTGCCGCCGCTCGTGTTCTCGGCTCGTACTGCGGCGGCGCTTCCGGATCAGGCTCGGGCGTTGCTGGCGCACCTCGACGCGTACCCGACGATGGATGTCGTTTTCTCGCAGGCGAATCGTCAGCCGTTGTTCTCGCATCGAGCTGCGGTGGTCGGCTCGGACGCCGCCGAGCTTCGCGCGGCGCTGGCGGCTTTGTCTACTTCGGACTCTGCGGTGACGGGGCGTGCTCGCTCTGGCGGGCGGACTGCGTACCTCTTGCCGGGGCAGGGTAGCCAGCGGGCAGGGATGGGCGCGGAGTTGTCCGCTGCGTTCCCGGTGTTCGCGCATGAGTTGGAGCGGGTCGCGGCGAAGTTCGATCAGCATCTCGGTCGGTCTCTGCACGCGGTGATGTTCGCTGAGGCTGGGTCGGTGGATGCACAGTTGCTGGACCGGACTCAGTTCAGTCAGGCCGCGGTGTTCTCTTTCTCAGTGGCGTTGTACCGGCTGCTGGAATCGTGGGGGCAGCGGCCGGACGTGCTTGTCGGGCATTCGGTCGGGGAGATCGCGGCTGCGCATCTGGCCGGGGTGTTCTCTTTGGACGATGCGGTGAAGCTTGTCGCGCACCGGGGTCAGCTGATGGCGGAGACGCGGGACGGTGCGGTGGTCGCGGTCGAGGCCAGCGCGGACGAGGTGCGGCCGTTGCTGGGCGACGACGTTGCGCTGGCCGCGGTGAATGGGCCACGGGCGGTGGTGGTGTCCGGTGTGGACGGTGCGGTTCAGTCGATCGTCGAGCACTTCGAGAAGCTTGGCCGGCGTACTAACCGGCTGGCGATCGATTGTGCGGTTCACTCGCCGTTGCTGGACGAGATTCTCGAAGAGCTGGAAGAGATCGCGCAGGAGTTGACGTTCGCGACGCCGACTGTGCCGGTGGTCTCGACGGTCACTGGTGCCGAGGTGACGGACGAGCTGTCCGATCCGGCGCATTGGGTGGCTAACTGCCGCAACACGGTTCGGTTTGCGGACGCGGTGCAGGCTTCGGGGGCGACTCGCTTTGTCGAGTTGAGTACGAATGGGGTGCTCACCGCGGCTGCTGAGGCGGTGATCGAGGACGCTGAGTTCGTTCCGGTGCTTCGACGCAATCGTGGTGAGGTTGCTTCGACGCTCCTGGCGGCTGGGCAGTTGCACGTTCTTGGTGCGGGGCTGGATGTTCGGCGGATGTTCGCCGGGCGGTCTGCGGCTAGCGTTCCGTTGCCGCCGTATGCGTTCCATCGGACGCGGTACTGGCCGTCGGTGGACATGGAGGCTCGGCGGGCCACCGGGACTGGGCTTGCGACGTTGTTCGGGCCTGCGTTGACGGTTGCTGGATCGTCCACTGTGGTGCTGACCGGGACGTTGCCTGCTGGTGAGCCGTTCCCGGTGGCTGGCTTTGTGGAGCTGGCTACTCGGGCAGGCGACGAGGTCGGTTGCGGACGCGTGGTGCGGTTGACCGTGGAGTCGCCGTTGGCTTCTGCGCACGTGCAGATCGTGGTGGGCGAGCCGGATGAGGCTGGGCAGCGCCCGGTGACTGTCCACTCGCGACACGACGATGTCTGGACGCGGCATGCCGAGGGGCTGCTGGCGGTGGATGACGGTGGCGAGCCGGAGGGCATCGGCCAGTGGCCGCCTGCTGGGGCGGAGCCGGTGAGTGCTGGACGGCTCGATGCTGCTTGGGCGGTTGACGGGGTGGTGTTCGGGGAGATTGAAGTCGCTCCGGATGAGCGGTTCGGGTTGTCTCCGGTGGTGCTTGATGCCGCGCTGTCCGCTGTCGGCGGGGATGCGGTGGAATGGCGGGACTTCCGGTTGTTCGCTACTGGGGCGGCGAAGCTTCGGGTTCGGGTGACTCCGGTGGGGGATGATCGGGTGGCGGTGCTGTTCGCTGATCGTTCTGGGCGGGCGGTTGCCTCGGCGGAGTCGGTGACGTTACGGGAGCTGGTGGCTCCGGAGGCTGCTTCGGCCGGGCAGACTGTGGTGAAGAAGCGGCGTGCGGTGGCTGACGATGTCTCGGAGTTGGAGCTCACGGAGAAGGGGCTGCTGGCGTTTGTGCTCGAGCAGGTTGCTGGGCTGCTTGGGTATGCCGATTCTGCTGAGCTTGACGAGGACGCGCACTTCCTGGAGATCGGGTTCGATTCGCTGACCGCGGTTGAGTTGCGGAATCGGATCGGTGGGGTGGCTGGGGTTTCGTTGCCTGCTTCGGTTGCGTTCGATCACCGGACGCCGGCGGGGTTGGCTAGGCATTTGCTCGGCGTATTGACTGGGCCTGCGGTTGAGACTGGCGGGGATCCGGTTACGGAGATGTTCTTTGAGGCTGTCCGGGGTGGACAGGTCGAGAACGGTCTCGCGTTGCTGGGGGCGGCTGCGAAGTTGCGGCCAGTTTTCCGTGGTGTGGGTGAGCTTTCGGAGGAGCCGCGGCCGGTGGAGTTGGCTGAGGGGCCTGCTGAGGTGAGGTTGCTGGCGGTGCCTACTCCGGCTGGGATGGGCGGGGCATATCAATACGCGAAGCTCGCGGCTCGGTTCCGCGGGGTGCGTGGGGTTGCTGCTCTGCCTACGCCTGGGTTCGTGGCGGGGGAGTTGTTGCCTGCTGATCTTGACGCGTTGCTTGATGTGTTGGCGGAGAGTGTTCGGCTTTCCGGGGATGGGCCGTTCGTATTGATGGGGCATTCATCTGGTGGGGTGCTGGCGTATGCGTTGGCTTCCCGGGTTGGGGCGGTTGGGGTCGTTCTGCTTGATACCTATGCGATGGACGGCGGGGATGCTGGGGATACGGTTCGGGATATGGCCGCGGGGATGGTTGAGCGGGAGGAGCAGTTCGGGCCGTTTGATCGGGATAAGTTGACTGCTATGGCTTATTATCTCGGGTTGCTGGACGGGGTTGAGCTGCCTGAGATTTCCGCGCCGGTGGTGTTGGTTCGGCCGGATCGGCGGTTTGTCACCGCTGGGGATTCCGTTGATCGGGCTCAGGAGGATCCTGGGTTGTGGCGGACTACCTGGGATCGGGCGGATGTCGTGGTGACTGTTCCCGGGGATCACTTCAGTATTGTTGATGCGGATGTGGAGACTACGGCTAAGGCTGTTGAGGGGTGGGTGGGTAGTCTCTGAGTTCTCGCTCGCGGGCGGCTCGTCGCCTGGCGGCGACATTGCGCCCGGGCGGGGCCACCACCCCGAAGCTTGAGTGTGACTACGGCGCGGGGGTGCTTGTCAAGGCGGGAAAGATGCCTTGACAA
>NZ_JBSFNS010000099.1:0-31305 GCF_053587275.1 Amycolatopsis sp. NPDC003676 | reverse complement strand
GGCCGGACGGCTTCGGTGTAGGTGACGCCGTCGGTGCTGGTCTCGACGACGGTGGCGGGGATCCGCCCGGTCGTCCAGACCGCAGGGACGCTTCGTATCGGGGTGCGGGGGTGGTGTGGGTGCGCCTCGAGTTGGGTGCGCTTGCTGCGGTTTTAGGGACGTGAGGGGAACCCTGAGGGAATCAGATTCCCTCAGGGTTCCCCTCACGGCATTGCGGGGGCTTGACGGATTCAGAAGACGGTGCCGGTGATCGTGTTGCGGGCTTCTGACCTGCGGTGATGTCCGTGACTGCTCCGGTTTGGCATCCCTGGCGGGGTCGTTGTCCAACTTGCGCACTACCCGCCTGAGGGTGCGTCGCGCAGTCTTTGGGGCACCGCTTCAAAGGGCCGGAGCGGAGGAGAAGTTCAACGGTGAACTGGAGGTGCCCCTATGGGCACGTCGCTGCATCCGCCGCAGCTGGTGACGGGGTCTCGGACTCTCTACCTCGTTTGGGCGCCGGAGGATCCCGAGGGCGTCGCGGAGCTGGTTCCGGCTGGGCTCACGCCGGCCGCCGATCGGTCGTGCTACATCAATCAGTACGTGGTCGAGGGGGACGCTCAGACGTCGGCCAGCGACGGGGACGACGCGTTCGGTGCTTACTCGCTGACGTATCTCGGGGTGAATCTGTCCGGATTGGACACCGAAGCGGGAGTCCCGGGGCGGTGGTGGACCGATTACCACAACAGTTCCGAGCCGATGATTCGTTACGCGCGGGAGCACGGCGTTCCGGCCGGTGCACCAGGGGAGACGACGCTCGATCTCGACGGGGATCGGCTGGTCGCCACTACTTCCGTCGAGGGGCGGCCGATTATCCGGACTACCGCGCGTCTCTCGATCGGCACGCCGCAGCGGGTTACCGGGCAGTTGCGGTACATCACGAGTCGCGGTGGTGAATTCGTCAGCGGGCGGTATGCCTACGTCGCTGACATCGCCGAGGAATTCGCGGTCGAATCCTTCGAGTTCCTCGACAAAGAGCACCCGGCCTACCGGTTGCGGCCTGCCCAACCCTTGCAGGTGACGTTCGGGTTCTACTCCCCGGCCATGTCCTTCGTCTACCCCGGCGGCGAAGGGCCGCTGGGTTCCGAGCACGGCAGCTAAAAACCAACAAGGAGCACCGGCAATGGCTCTGCTGGACCGAGCACAGTGGTACGACATCGCCCGCGACACTCAATGGACTCCGCGTTACGTCAGCGAAGAGGAGTTGTTCCCGCCGGAACTGTCCGGCGGCGAGGGGTTGCCCGACGAGGTCTGGGCGACCTATGACGAACCGTACAAGGTGAGTTATCGCGAATACGTCGACATTCAGCGGCAGAAGGACGCCGGGGCGTATTCGGTCAAGGCCGCGTTGGAGCGCGCGGATCTCTACAATAAAGCCGATCCGGGCTGGATTTCCATTCTCAAGGAGCACTACGCGGCGGTCGCGCTCGTCGAGTACGGCGCGTCGTTCCAGGAGTCTCGCTTCGTGCGCTGGTCGAAGGCTCCCGGCATGCGGAACATGGCGACCTTCGGGATGCTGGACGAGATCCGGCACGGCCAGATCCAGTTGTACTTCCCGCACGAGTACGTGAACAAGGACCGCCAGTTCGAGTGGTCGCATGCGGCGATGTTCACCGACAACTGGGTCACCCTCGGTGCACGGCACTTCTTCGACGACGTGATGATGACCCGCGACGCCGTGTCGACCTCGATTTTCGCGAACTTCTCCTTCGAGACCGGCTTCACGAACCTGCAGTTCATCGGCCTTTCCGGCGACGCAGCAAAGGCGGGCGACTTCACGTTCTCCAAGCTGATCCAGAGCATCCAGTCCGACGAGGCCCGGCACGCGCAGCTCGGCACTCCGCTGCTGCAGATGCTGATCGAGAACGGCCAGAAGGACGTGGCGCAGAAGAAGATCGACATCGCGTTCTGGCGCTCGTACCGGCTGTTCACCATTCTGTCCGGAATTCCGATGGACTACTACGTCCCGCTTGACGTCCGTGAAGCGTCCTTCAAGGAATTCATGGAGGAGTGGATCGTCACCCAGTTCATGCGCTCGCTGGAGGACCTCGGCCTCTCCAAGCCGTGGTACTGGGACATTTTCCTGCGCGACATCTCCGAGCACCACCACGGCCAGCACCTCGGCACCTACTCGTGGCGGCCGACGCTGTGGTGGGACCCGGCGGCGGGCGTCAGCCCGGAGGAGCGCGACTGGCTGGAGGAGAAATACCCCGGCTGGAACGGCACCTTCGGCAAGGTGTGGGACGTCCTGATCGACAACTTCGCCAACGACCGTCCGGAAAAGACGGTGCCGGGCACGCTGCCGATCATCTGCAACGTCTCCCAGCTGCCGATCGTCGGCACGCCTTCCCAGACGCTGCGCGACATTTCGCTGGTCCACGAAGGACGGCGCTACCACTTCGCGTCCGAAGTGGACAAGTGGATCTTCGAGGACGACCCGGAGCGCTACCGGCACCACAAGAACCTGGTCGACCGGTTCCTCGGCGGCGAGATCCAGCCCGCGGACCTCGGCGGCGTCCTGGAGTACATGGGCCTCGGCTCGGTCGGTCCCGGCGGCGACGACGCGCACGGCTTCGCCTGGGTCGACACCTACCGCAAGCAGCTCGTCAAGGCCGGCTGAAAGGAACGCTGATGGCCACCATTCCGCTCGCCGTGCACTTCGACGGCGACTTCGTGCTCAAACTGCTCCCCGCGGACAGCGAGCACACGATGGACGAACTCGCCGCCGCGGCGGCCGAGAACTCGGTCGGCATCCACGTGCCCGACCAGCCCGGCCGGACGCTCCGCGTGCGCCGTCAAGGTGACGCGCAGCCGTTCGAGCGGGCCAGCACCGTCGCGGCGGCCGGTCTCGGGCCGACCGAGTGCGTCGAAGTCTATTTCGAGTGAGGAGGACCGGATGAGCACCGCTGAACCCATCGCCGACCCGGTCGGCCCGGTCCTCCAGGTCGGCGAGGTGGCGCGCGCCGTCGCCGACGCCGCCGTGACCGACAACCCGGGCTGCCGGGTCGACATCCGCGACCGCGGTTCCTACGTGCGGGTCGAGGTCGAGGGCGGCGAATGCGTCCTGCGCCGCGAGACCATCGCCGAGGAACTCGGCCGCCCGTTCAAGATGTCCGAGCTGGAGCTGATCATGCCCTCGTTCGTCGGGCGGATCGAGACCGGCGGCGACGTCTTCCGCTTCTACCTGGGCACTTCCGCCCGCAAGGAGGCCAGCTCGTGAGCACCCCGCTCAAGCCGCTCAAGACCTGGGGGCACCTCGCCGCCCGCCGGCGCAAGCCGAGCGAGTACGAGATCGTCTCCACCAACCTGCTGTGGCACACCCGCGACCCCGAGCAGCCGTGGGACGTCGGGCACACCGGGTTCATGGCGGACTTCTACCGCCGCTACCGCAACCAGAGCCCGATCACGCACCCGGACTGGAACGCCTTCCGCGACCCGGACGAGCTGGTGTACCGCACGTACAACATCCTCCAGGACGGCCAAGAGTCCTATGTGGATGGTTTGCTCGACCAGCACGACGCCGAAGGCCACGACCGCGGCCTCTCGCCGGAGTGGGTCGCGATGCTGGCGCAGCTGTACACGCCGAGCCGGTACCTGCTGCACACCATTCAGATGGCCAGCGCGTACCTCGTGCACATGGCCCCGGCCAGCACGATCGCCAACTGCGCGGCGTTCCAGGCCGCCGACTCGCTGCGCTGGCTGTCCAATGTGGCCTACCGCACCGCGGAGCTGCGCCAGGCGCATCCGACCGCCGGGTTCGGCGAGCGCGAACGTGAGCTGTGGGAGGAACTGCCTGCCTGGCAAGGGTTCCGCGAGCTGATGGAACGGCAGCTGACCACGTTCGACTGGGCCGAGGCGTTCGTCGCGCTCAACGTGGTGGCCAAGCCCGCGTACGACGAGATCGTGCTGCGTCAGCTCGGCGTCAGTGCCCGGCGGCACGGCGACGTGCTGCACGCGCTGCTAGCCGAATCGGCACTGCGGGACAGTGAGCGTTCACGGCGCTGGACCGAAGCGCTGGTCACCCAGATGTCCGAAGTGGACTCGAACGTTGCGCAGCTGCGCGAGTGGGTCGCGAAGTGGCAGCCGCTCGCGGTCGCCGCGATCGAGGCATACGGCGCTGAAGTGGCGGAAAACGCCGAAGCGGCGGAGAACGCGATCGGCGCGGTCCGGGCGTTCCAGCGGCAGCTCGGCATCGGAGGCTGAACCGGCCATGACGACCGAACACCAAGTCCTCCTGCGGGGGACCGGCGTTCGCTTTCCTTGTGCGGAGGGCGACACGCTGCTGCGTGCCGCCCTCCGCGCGGGGGTCGGTCTCAGCTACGAGTGCAACAGCGGAGCCTGCGGAAGCTGCCGGTACGAGCTGCTGGAAGGCGACGTCCGCACGCGCTGGGCGGACGCACCCGGACTCAGCGCCCGCGACCGGCGCAAGGGGCGGCGGCTGGCATGTCAGAGCGAACCGGCCAGCGACTGCGCGGTCGACCTCAGCTCAGTGCCGGAACCCGCGCCGCACCGGCCGATCCGGCAGCGCGCCCAGCTGCGCGAGGTGCACCGGCTCACCCACGACATGGCCGAATTCGTGTTCACCGCGGAAAAGCACGCCGCGTTCAGCGCCGGGCAGTACGCGATGCTCGGGTTCCCCAGCGGGATCGAACGCGCGTACTCGATGAGCAATCTCGGCAACTGCCAGCGGGAATGGAAATTCGTCGTCAAGCGGTCGCCGGGCGGGAAAGCGACGTCGATCCTGTTCGACGGCCTCGACCTCGGCGAGACGATCGAGCTGGACGGCCCGTACGGGCAGGCGTACTACCGCGCGGGAGACAACCGCGACATCGTTTGTGTCGCAGGCGGTTCCGGGCTCGGCGCGATGGCGAGCGTCGTGCTCGGCGCGGCCGCTCAGGCCGACGCGGGCGAGCGCACCGTACATTTGTTCTGCGGCGGCCGTGCTCCGCGCGATTTGCACATTCCGGAAGCGATGGCGATGGCGCAACGTCGCTTGCGCGCGCTTCATGTCCACACTGCAGTGTCCGAACCGGACTCAGCGGATTCCGAATCGCACCAAGGATTCGTGCACGAGGCCGTGGTCGCGAAGCTGGGCGAGACGCTGACTGACTTCACCTACTACGCCGCCGGGCCGCCCGCGATGACCGACGCGCTCGCCCGCGCGCTGGTGCTGGACGGCGGGCTCGCCGCCGACCGGCTCCATTTCGACCGGTTCAGCTGAGAAAGGAGCTTCCGCATGGGTTACGTGCGGGTGTGCAGCCTCGACGACGTCTGGGAAGGCGACATGGAGTCGTTCGAGGTGGGGGACAAGGAGGTGCTGATCGCCCACCTCGACGGCGGCGACGTCGTCGCGACCCAGGCGATCTGCCCGCACCAGCAGGTCGAACTGGTCGAGGGCGAACTGGACAAGAAGACCCTCATGTGCAAAAGCCACCTGTGGACGTTCGACCTCACCACCTGCCAGGGCATCAACCCGGGCCACGCGCAGCTGGCCCGGTACCCGGTGCGGCTCGAGGGCGACGACGTCTACATCGACCCCGACGGGGACACCCCGAAGATCGCGCATTCCTGACGGATCTCCCGGAAGACCTCCTGAAAGACAAGGAAAAGCACTCATGGTTGCCATCAACTGCGACATGGGCGAGGCCTACAGCATCTACCGCTGCGGCGACGACGAGGGCATCATGCCCTACATCACGGTCGCGAACGTCGCCTGCGGTTTCCACGCCGCCGACCCGGTCGTCATGCGGCGGACCGTCGCGCTGGCGCACGAGCATTCGGTGAAGGTGGGCGCCCACCCGTCGTTCCCGGACCGCGACGGGTTCGGCAGGCGGGAGCTGAAGATGGAGCCCGAGGAACTCACCGCCGCGGTGGTGTATCAGGTCGGCGCGCTGACCGGTTTCCTTGCCGAACACGGCATGCCGCTCAACCACATCAAGCCGCACGGCGCACTCTACGGTCTGGCTTCGCGGGACGAGACGGTCGCGCGGGCGATCGCCGAGGCGGCCGACGTCTTCGACGTGCCGCTGATGGGGATGGCCAACACCATGCACGAGAAGGTGTGGGGCAAGCGCAGCCAGGGCTTCATCGCCGAGTACTACACCGACCTCGACTACCGCGCCGACGGTTCGCTCATCATCACCCGCGAGCACGTCGCCTACGATCCGGCGATCGCCGCCGAACGGTCCGTGCGCGCGGTGACCGAGGGGCTCGCGACCTCTGTGGACGGTCAGGACATCCCGATGCGCGCCGACTGCATCTGCGTGCACTCCGACACTCCTGGCGCGGTGGATCTGGCGAAAAGCGTGCACGACGCCTTGACGCCGTACCTGAGCTGATTTCAACTGACTGTCCCTACCGAACCGAGCGCGAGGTGACGCTGATGTCCCGTCTCGAAGTGGTTTCGCCCATTCCCGGGGTCTTTTACCGCAAGCCCGATCCGGACAGCCCGGATTTCGTGAAGCCCGGCCAGCAGGTCGCCGCGGACGACACGGTCGGGCTGGTCGAGGTGATGAAGTCCTTCTACCCGGTGCCCGCCGGCGCGGCCGGGACCGTCGTGGAGTTCGCCGCCGACGCCGAGGCGGTCGTCGACGCGGGCCAGCCGCTCGTGGTGCTCGAGGTGGACGCATGAAACGGTTGCTGATCGCCAATCGCGGCGAGATCGCGGTCCGGATCATTCGCGCGGCCAACGACCTCGGCATCGAGACGGTCGCGGTCGTCAGCGAGGCGGACCGGAGCGCCACGCACGCGCTGCTCGCCGACCAGGTCGTCCCGATCGGCTCGGCCCCGGCGACGAAAAGCTATCTGGTGGCGGACGCGATCCTCGCCGCGGCAAAGGAAACCGGCGCGGACGCGGTGCATCCGGGTTACGGATTCCTGTCCGAACGCGCGTCGTTCGCCGCGGCGGTCGCGGACGCGGGGCTGACCTTCGTCGGCCCGGAGGCCTCGGTCATCGAGCAGATGGGGGACAAGGTCCGCGCGCGCCAGGTCGCGCAGGCGGCCGGGGTGCCGACGGTGCCGGGGACGCCCGGCGGAGTGTCCGATGTGGCCGAAGCGGTCGCGGCGGCGGGCGAGATCGGGTATCCGATCATGCTCAAGGCCGCGGCGGGCGGCGGCGGCCGGGGTATTCGGGTCGTCGCCGACGAGGCCGAGTTGAAGGTCGCGTTCCCGCAGGCTTCCGGCGAGGCGGCGAGCGCGTTCGGTGACGGGCAAATGTATCTGGAGCGGTTCGTGCGGGCTGCGCGGCACGTCGAGGTTCAGGTGCTCGGCGACGGTTCGGAGACGGTGCACGTGTTCGAGCGCGAGTGTTCGCTGCAGCGGCGGCGGCAGAAGGTGGTCGAGGAAGCTCCGTCGCCGGGCATCGACGAGCGGATCCGGGCCGAGATGACGTCCGCGGCGGTGCGGTTGTGCAAGGAGGTCGGCTACCGCAGCGCGGGCACGTGTGAGTTCCTCGTGGACGATGACACCGGCGAGTTCTTCTTCATCGAGATGAACACCCGGATCCAGGTCGAGCACCCGGTCACCGAGCTGATCACCGGGATCGACCTGGTCGCCGAGCAATTGCGGATCGCGGCCGGGGAACCGTTGCGGTTCAAGCAATCCGATGTGACCAAGCGCGGACACGCCATTGAATTCCGGGTGTGCGCCGAGGATCCGGACCGGAATTTCCTTCCTGGACCCGGAAAGATCGGCGACGTGCGGCTTCCGGGCGGGCCTTGGGTCCGCACCGACACCTGGCTGGCGCCGGGCAGTCAGGTCCCGCCGTTCTACGACTCCCTGGTGGCCAAGGTGGTCGTGTGGGGCGACGACCGGCCGACCGCGTTGCGCCGGGCGAAGCGGGCACTGTCCGAATTGGTCGTCGAAGGCGTTCCCACCACCACGACGCTGCTCATCGAACTCCTCGGGCAGCAATGGTTCGCCGACGGCGCGTTCACCACCGGGACGCTCGAAGAGTGGCTCGTCCGGCGAGCGGAGGCGAGCGCATGAGCGGCGCGACGCCCGCCCGGTACAGCTGGGGCGGGGACGAGCACATTTTCGTCGAGCTGGCCGAGGAAATGAGCCTGCAGGCCAACTTCCGCGCGATGGCGATCACCACGTCGCTGCGCGAGAACCGGCCGGACGGCGTCGTGGAGATCTGCCCGGCGAACGCGTCCTATCAGGTCCGGTACAACCCGGATGTCATCGAACCGCGCACCCTGATGGCGCATTTGCGCGATATCGAGGAGAAGGTCGGCGACGCCGCGGACTTCAGTCTCGCTACCCGCGTGGTCGAGATTCCGGTGCTGTATCAGGATCCGTGGACTACCGAAACGCTGATGCGGTTCCGAGACCGGCACCAGGACCCGGACGCAACAGACATCGAGTACGCCGCGCGGATCAACGGATACGCCGGGGCCGAGGAATTCATCGCGGCACACAGCGGCGCGCCGTGGTTTGTTTCGATGGTCGGCTTCGTCGCCGGACTGCCGTTCATGTACCAGATGGTGCCTCGCGAACGGCAGATCGTCGTGCCGAAATACCTGCGACCGCGTACGGACACTCCTAAGCAGACAGTCGGCTACGGCGGCTGCTTTAGTTGCATCTACTCGGTTCGCGGAGCAGGCGGATATCAGATGTTCGGGATCACACCCGCGCCGATTTACGATCCGGCGCAGGAACTCCCGGACTTCGGCGATTTCATGGTGTTCTTCCGGCCGGGCGACATCGTGCGGTTCAAGCCGATCGACCGTGACCAGTACGACGACTACGTCAAGGAGGTCGAGGCCGGGACGTTCCGGATCCGTTCGCGCCCGGTCGACTTCGGGCTGCGCGAGTACCTCGACGACCCGGACGGCTTCACCGCGGGACTGATGGAGGTGCTCCGTGCCGATTGAGGTCCGCCAGCCCGGACTGGCCACGACAATCCAGGACGGTGGCCGCAACGGCTATTACGACGTCGGCATCCCGCCCTCGGGCGCGCTCGACCAGTTCTCGTACTCGGTCGCGAATCGCCTGGTAGGAAACGATCCCGGCGAGGCCGCACTCGAGTGTGTCTACATGGGACCGGAGCTGCACTTCACCGAGGACACGGTCATCGCGATCACCGGCGCCGAACTTCCGCCGAAACTCAACGGCGAGGAACGGCCGTTGTGGGAAGCGTTCGCGGTGCAGGCCGGTGATGTCCTTACCTTCGGATTCTGCAAACGCGGTGCCCGCGCCTACATCGCGGTAAGCGGCGGCATCGACGTTCCCTTGGTGCTGGGCAGTCGATCCACTTACGGGCTGGGCAAACTCGGCGGGATCAGCGGTGCCCCGTTGGTCGCCGGAGACGTCGTCCCGGTCGGCGCCGGCGCTGGTGTTCCGGGGCGTTCCCTGCCGGAATCCTTGCGTCCGGCGTTGTCGAAGGAAATCGAAGTCCGCGTGGTGATGGGTCTTTACGACCACGTGCTCACCGACGCTGGCCGCGCAACCTTCCTGGACACCAACTGGACTCTCACCCCGGTTGCCGACCGCGTCGGTTTCCGTTACCAGGGCGCACAATTGGAAACCAAGCCGCGCACGCCGCCGTTCGGCGCCGGACAAGACCCGTCGAACATCGTGGACGCGCCTTATCCGATCGGTTCGATCCAGGTTCCCGGCGGTGTCGAGCCGATCATCCTGCACCGGGACGCGGTGTCCGGCGGCGGATACATGATGGTGGGCACTGTCCTCAGCGGAGACTTGGACCTGGTGGCGCAGTCCGCGCCGAATACCAAGACCCGTTTCGTCGCGGTCGATCTGGACGAAGCCCTCGCCATTCGCCGCGATTACCGTGCCCGCACTCAGCAGGCCGCTGATTCCCTGAGCTGACAAGGAGTTCTCCATGCCGCACGTTCAGATCGACTGGTTCCCCGGTCGCACCACCGAGCAGAAACGCGAGCTGGCCGAGGTGCTGACCCGCGAGATCTGCCGGATCGGAAACTGCGCCCCGGAATCGGTCGGCATCGTGTTCACCGACGTCGACACCGCGAACTGGGCGCGGGCGGGCAAGCTCTTCTCGGACAGCTGATGGCCGCCCTTCGCTCCCACGTCCTGCTCGACGCCCCCGCCGACGCGGTGTGGCAGGTGATCGGCGACGTCGCGTCCGTCGCTGATTGGTTCCCGTCGATGAAGTCCTCCACCGGCGATACCCAGCACCGCACTGTGGTCCTGGGGGACGGCTCGGTCCTGGAAGAAGCCGTCGTCACGCATGACCCGGTGCGACGGCGGCTGCAGTACCGGGTGACCGGAGGGGATCTTCCGATCACCGCGCACCTCGGCACTGTGGATGTGCTGGAGATCGACCCCGGCCGGTCGATCGTCGTATACAGCACCGAAATCACGCCGGACTCGCTTGCCGACGCCTTCGATGCGGCCATCAGCGAGGCCGTCGCGGGCCTGCCCGCCCACCTCTCCTGAGGTCCGTGAGGGGAACCCTGCGGGAATCAGGGTTCCCCTCACGGACGTTCCACGAGCCGGTAGCTGGAGCCGTGGGAGACCAGGCGGCCGCCGGTGGGCGGGGCGAAGTGCGTGCCCAACACGAGAGCGCCCGAATCGGCTAGCCCGGCCAGGAGACGACGGCGGGTCTTCTCGGATTCCGCCGGGTCGATGTCCACGGAAGCGCCGATCTCCGGGTGTGCGAACTGCACCGGATGGTGCACCGCGTCCCCGGTGATCAGCGCGGTTTCGCCGGAGCTGGTCAGCTCGATCGAGACGTGCCCCGGGGTGTGGCCGGGCGTCGGCAGCAATCGCACGCCGGACACGATTTCCACGCCGTCGGCAGGAACGTCGACCAGGTCGAGCAGCCCCGCACGCTCCACTGGGAGCACGGAATCCTCGAACATCTGCCGCCGCGGTCCGTCCATCTCGTAGCCTGCCCAGAACTCCCGCTCGGCGCGGGAGGTGACGTGCCGGGCGGAGGCGAACGTCGGCACCCACTCGCCGTCCTGCTCGCGGGTGTTCCAGCCGACGTGGTCGGTGTGCAGGTGGGTTAGCAGCACCAGGTCCACCTCGTCCGGCGCGAACCCGGCGGCGGTCAGCGCGTCCAGGTATCCGGTGTCGAGGTCGTGCCACGCCGGGTTGGCGCGGGTCTTCCCGTTGCCGATGCCGGTGTCCACGAGGATCTTCATCCCGTCCTTCTCGAACGCGAAACTGTGGCTGTGCAGCCGGATCTCGTCGTTCGCGGCGGGAAGCAACCACGCGCCAGTAGCGGCGGGCAGTTCGATCTCGTCGATTCGGTGAACGGTGAGGTCGCCGATGGTCCAGGTCACAGGTCCTCCTTAACGCAATATGTTTGTTTTAAGCGACGCTACTGGCTACTGTCGCTTAAAGCAAACACTTAGCTTTTAGGAGGACCTGTGTCCGAACTTGCCCCCGACGAGGCCGCCCGCCTGGCCGCCCGTGCCGGACTGCCCCTCGATGCGGCCCGGCACACCAGCGTGGCCGCCGTGGCCAACCACATCCACTCGGTGGTATCTGTCCTGCGCGATCTGGAATTCGGCGACACCGCACCGGCTTCCACCTATCGCGCGGAGGAGGACGTCCGTGTCGCTGGCTGACCTCACGCTCGCCGAAGCCTCCGCCGCGATCCGGACCCGGCGTGTCTCACCGACAGAGTTGGTCGAGGACGTCCTGACCCGCATCGACGAGGTGGAACCCCGCCTGAACGCCTATGTCGCAGTGGAGGCCGACCGAGCCCGCGCCCAAGCCGCGGAACTCGGCCAGATTCGCGGCCCGCTGCACGGCATTCCCATGGGCCTGAAGGATCTGATCGACGTGGCCGGAACCGCGACCACCGCCAGTTCCCAGGTCCGCGCCGGACATCGCGCCGAAAAGGACAGCACCGTCGCCGCCCAGCTCAAGACGGCCGGAGCGGTCCTCCTCGGCAAAACCCACACGCACGAATTCGCGTACGGCCTCACCACTCCGCAGACGCACAACGCCCGCAACCCGTCCCGCGTGGCCGGGGGATCCAGCGGCGGCTCAGCAGTAGCCGTCGCCGCCGGTGCCGCGACGTTCGCACTGGGCACGGACACCGGCGGCTCGATCCGCGTCCCCGCCGCGCTGAACGGAGTCGTCGGCCTCAAACCGACTTACGGCCTCATCCCGCGGAACGGCGTGACGTCGCTGTCCTGGTCGCTGGACCACGTCGGCCCGATCACCCGCACTGTGGAGGACGCCGCTTTGGTGTTGTCCGTCCTCATTGGACAATCATTCCCGACCCGCGAGGACTTGACCGGACTACGCGTGGGAGTCCCCGGCAACTACTACTTCGACCGCATCGACCCGGTAGTAGAAGCCGCGGTCCGCGAAGCCATCGACCACCTCGCCGAACTCGGCGCCGAACTGGTCGACGTCGAAATCCCGATGACCCGCTACCTCCAGGCAACGCAGTGGGGCTTGATGGTCCCCGAAGCCACGGCGTACCACGAACGAAGCCTGCGGACCGTGCCCGACCAGTACGCCGCCGACGTCCGCGTCCTGCTCGAAGCCGGCGAGCTGATGAGCGCGGGGGACTACCTGCGCGCCCAACGCGCCCGCACCCTCATGCGCGAGGAATGGACGCGGCTGTTCGAGCAGATCGACGTCCTCGCCGCGCCGACCGTCCCGATGACCGCCGTCCCAGCTGGACAGGAGACAGTCACCTGGTCCGACGGCACCGTCGAAGCAGTCTCGGACGCGTACGTACGGCTGTCGGCCCCCGCGAACATCACCGGCGCGCCAGCGTTAACCCTCCCGATCGGCGACGACCCCGACGGGATGCCGATCGGCCTGCAACTGATCGCCCGACCGCACGGCGAACCGGTGCTGCTGCGGACCGGCCACGCCTTGGAACGGACGCGGCTTAGAGTGGCAAGGTGAGCCAGAAGCGGATGGTGCGTCCGGGCGGGCGCAGTGCGCGAGTCCAGGAATCGGTGCACGCCGCCGTCCGCGACTTGATCGCCGAATCGGGCCGGGACGCGCTGACCGTGCCCCAGGTCGCGGCGCGAGCGGGCGTCACGCCGTCGACGGTCTATCGGCGCTGGGGAGACCTGCAGGAACTCCTGTCGGACGTCGCGGTCGAGCGGCTGCGCCCGGATGCACCGCCGGAGGACCACGGTTCGCTGGCCGAGGACCTGGCGGCGTGGACCGAACTGTTCCTGGACGAGATGTCCTCGCCCGCCGGCCGCGCCTACATCCGCGACGCGCTGCTCGGCGACCCGGACGGAAGCAACGCCGGACAGTGCTCGGCGTACGCCGCTGACCAGGTCGAAGTAGTCCTGGCCAGGGCCGCGGCCCGAGGCGAAGCGGCCCCGTCGGCGGAGGCGGTGATGGACCGGGTGGTGGCGCCGATCATGTACCGGATCCTCTTCCGTCCGGACGGTCTCGACGCCGCCTATGCCCGTCGGTTGGCGGCTGAGGTGCTGGCTTAGAACCAGTGCACGCAGTGCGGTGTGCGGTCGGACCGGAATAGCAGATCGGCGAGCCCGGCCGCTTCTCCGCTGTGCGCGCGGACATGCCCGGCTCGGACCAGCACGCTCGGCAATGTTCCGCCGAGGTAGATCGACCCCAGATCGCTGACATCCAGCGACAGGTCAGGCGCGAGATCCGTCCGCACGCACTCGGCCTTCCCGTCCCGCACCGTCAGCAAATACCGGCCGTCCTGGTCCAGGAACGGGTCGGTCACGTCGAGGACCAGCGAACCATCCGTGAACCAGCCGCGGGCGGTCAACGCGCGCGGGATGTCCAGGATCCGCACCCACAGCCAGTCCGTCTCCCTCGGCTCGGCCGCGCGCAGGTCCGCCAGCTGCCAGCGCAGCGGGTTCCCCGGCGGGAGGTGCTTGAACTCGATCTTCTTGACCAGGTCGTGCCCGAGCAGGAACTGCGTGAGCGCGGTGAACCCCGCGTCGTCGACCGCGATGACCTCGTCGACCGTCAGGACGCCGTCGGTGACCAGGTAGCTCGCGTATCCGTTCGCGACGCCGCCGGAGTCCCGGTGCACGGCGAGGTAGCGCGGCTCCGGTCCGGTCGGCGGGTGGCCCGCGCCCAGCGCCCACCAGCGGTGCGGCCGGGACAGAGCACCGGGCTGCGTCCGGCGGTACCGGTCGTAGATCTCCTCCAGAAGCTCCCCGCAGTCGACGCGCCGCAGCAGCTCAACAGAACCGGTCTCGACGCCAGCCCCGCGCGGAGTCGCGAAAGAGGTGCGGTGCCGCTCGACCGTCAGCTGCTCCGTGTAGGTCGCCGGTCCATAGCCGAACCGCCGGTAGATGACCGCTTCACTGCAGAGCAGGACGGACAGAAACTCCCCACGGGCACGAACGTCGGCGAGCTGTTCCTGCATCATCGCGCGAAGCACGCCTTGCCGCCGGTGCGTTGGCAGCACGCCAACGGCAGTCACGCCAGCGGTCGGCGCAACCACGTCGCCCGGCAGCGTGAGGTCGAAGGAGTACGCGCCGGTGGTGCCGACCGGCTTTCCGTCCGGCGCGAAGGCGATCAGGCTCCGTTCCTTCTCGTAAGCGCCGAGGACGCCGCTGCCCGCCGACTCCGGCCAGTAACGTCCGAAGGCGGCTTGGACGGTGCTGAAGTACAGGTCGTAGTCGTTGTCGTGCCGAATTTCCATCGCAGAAGTCCCCCGGGAGCTGACGGTGTCTCAACCGTATCCCAGTCGCGCTCCCGGGGGCAGGCAAGCGATTTACGGCTGAAGCGCACCCGGCCGGACGCGCGCCTGGAACTTCTGCAGCAACGCCGCCGCGACGCTCACCGCGATCACCGCCGGTTCCTTGCCGGTCAGGTCCGGCAGCCCGATCGGCGTCGTGATCCGGGACAGCGCCGCCTCGTCGTGGCCGAGGTCGGTCAGCCGCTTCCGGAACCGCGACCACTTCCCGGCGGACCCGATCAGCCCGATCGACCCGCACGTCCCGCTGCGCAGGGCCGCGTCGCACAGCGCGATGTCCTCGGCGTGGTCGTGCGTCATGATCAGCACGTGCGTGCCCGCGGGCAGTTCCGACAGCACCGTTTCCGGCAGCAGCGGGACCTGGTGGACGTGCACGCTCGCCACGGCGTCGTCGAGCACGGCCAGCCGTTCCTCGGTCAGCTGCGTGGGTCGGCTGTCGATCAGGTGCAGCGAAACCTCGTGCCGGGCGAGCACTCGCGCCAGCTCTAGGCCGACGTGCCCGACTCCGAAGACCGCCACCGCCGGACGCACCGGCAGCGGTTCGAACAGCAGCGTCATCGTCCCTCCGCAGCATTGCACGCCGTGCTGGTAAGGAGCCTTGTCGGACAACGAAAGCGTCTGCAGCTCCGGCGCAGTGGCGTTGTCCCGCAACAGTTCCCGGGCTCGCTCGATCGCGACCGCCTCGGCGTTGCCGCCGCCGATCGTGCCGTGGGTTTCCGAATCACCGACCACCATTTTCGCGCCGCCCTCGCGCGGGGTGTGCCCGCGCGACGACGTCACGGTAACGAGCACGCCCGGCATCCCCGCGTCCCGCAGGTGCTGCACCGCGCTGAGCCAGTTCACGGCTGGCCCACCAGGTCCGGTACCTGCGCCTCGACCACCGGAGCGGCGGTGACGGCGCGGTCGATCGCCCAGAACACGGCCTCCGGCGTCGCCGGGGAAGCCAGGTCGACGCTGTGCCCGGGCTCGCCGAACGCGGCGACCGCCTGCCGCAGCGCTTCCCGCACCGCGAAGGCCAGCATCAACGGCGGTTCGCCGACCGCCTTCGACCCGTAGACCGCGCCTTCTTCCGCGGCGTCGGTCAGCAGCGTGACGTTGAATTCCTCCGGCATCTCCGAAAAGCTCGGCAGCTTGTACGTGCTCGCCGCCTGGGTCGCGAGCCGTCCGCGCGAGGGCCGGTCGGACTCGTCCCAGCGCAGGTCTTCCAGCGTCAGCCAGCCCATGCCCTGCACGAATCCGCCCTCGATCTGGCCGATGTCGATCAGCGGGGACAGGCTGTCGCCGACGTCGTGCACGATGTCGACCCGCCGCGTCCGGTACGCGCCGGTGAAGTCGTCCACCTCGACCTCGGCCAACGCCGCGCCGTAGGCGAAATACTTGAACGGGGTGCCGCTCATCGTGGCGGAATCCCAGCTCAGGCCCTCGGTCCGGTAGTACCCGGCGGCCGACAGGTGCACCCGGTCGAAGTAGGCCGCGTGCACGAGTTCGTCCCAGCCGATTTCCTCGCCGGACGGAGTGCGCGCGGCACCGCGGACGATCCGGACGTCGCTTTCCGGCACACCGAGCTTGCCCGCCGCGACCGGGATAAGCCGGTCGCGGATCTGCTCGCAGGCGTTCTTGACCGCGCCGCCGTTGAGGTCCGCGCCCGAACTCGCCGCGGTGGCCGAGGTGTTCGGCACCTTGTCGGTCCGGGTCGGGGCGAGGCGCACCTTCTCCGGCGGCACACCCAGCGCGGTCGCGGCCACCTGCAGCATCTTCGTGTGCAGGCCCTGGCCCATTTCGGTGCCGCCGTGGTTGATCAGGACCGAACCGTCCTTGTACACGTGCACCAGTGCGCCGGCCTGGTTGAACGCGGTGAGGTTGAAGGAAATCCCGAATTTCACCGGCGTGATCGCGAGGCCGCGCTTGGAATGCGGATGCTTCGCGTTGTACGCGGCGATCTCGGCCTGTCGACGTTCGGCGTCGCCCGAGTCGAGCAGCTGCTGCCAGATCCGGTGGATGCGTTCCGGGTGCCGCACCGGCATCCCGTACGGAGTGTCCTGGCCTTCGGAGTAGAAGTTGCGCCGCCGCAGCTCAGTCGGGTCGATGCCGAGCATCGGCGCGCAGCGGCCGAGGATGTCCTCGATCACCAGCATGCCTTGCGGCCCGCCGAAGCCGCGGAAGGCGGTCTGCGACGTCTTGTTCGTCTTCGCGATCCGCCCCATCGCGCGGACGTGCGGAATCCAGTACGCGTTGTCGACGTGGCAGAGCGCGCGGGCGAGCACCGGTTCGGACAGGTCGAGGCTCCAGCCGCCGTCCGCGGTCAGCACGACGTCCAGCGCCTGCAGCTTGCCGTCGGAGTCGAAACCGACGCTCCATTCGGCGTGGAAACCGTGCCGTTTGCCGGTCATCGTCATGTCCTGGGTGCGGGTCAGCCGCAGCCGCACCGGACGTCCGGTGAGCGTCGCGCCGAGCGCGGCGACCGCGGCGTAGCCGTGCGGCTGCCATTCCTTGCCGCCGAAGCCGCCGCCCATCCGCAGGCTCTGCACGGTGACCTCATGGCTGTGCTTGCCCAGCACGTGCGCCACGATGTCCTGCGTTTCCGACGGATGCTGCGTGCTGCTCTGCACGAAAATCTGGTCGGACTCGTCCACGTGCGCCAGCGCGCACTGGGTTTCGAGGTAGAAGTGCTCCTGGCCGGCGAAGTCGAACTCGCCGCGGAAAACATGCGCTGAACCGGCCATCGCCGGGTCGACGTCCCCGCGCGCCACCACTCGCGGCTCGCCCTGGAAACTGCCCGCGGCGATCGCCTCGCCGACCGTCACCAGCGACGGCAGCGCTTCGGTGTCCACCTCGACGGCCGCCGCGCCCAGCCGCGCCGCTTCCAGCGTTTCGCCGAGCACCCAGGCCACCGCGTGGCCGAAGAACATCACCTCGGACGGGAACAGCGGTTCGTCGTGGTGCACCCCGGAATCGTTGACCCCAGGGACATCCGCCGCGGTGAGAACGCGAACCACGCCGGGTACGGCTTCGGCCGCTTCGGTGCGGATCGCGAGCACCTTGGCATGCGCCTCGTTTACCTGCACGGGGTATGCGTGCAGGACGTCTTTGGTGCGGGCGACGAGGTCGTCGGTGTACAGCGCGGTGCCCCGGACGTGCGCCGCGGCGGCCTCGTGCGGCCGGGCGATCCCGATGGACGGGCTTTCCGGGCGTTCGGACAATGCGCTCATGCTCGTGCCCCCTCCAGGGAGTCGGCGTGCAGTTTCAGCAGGCTGCGGCCCAAAGTCGCGGCGCGGTAGGCAGCGCTCGCTCGGTGGTCGTCCATCGGCGTTCCCTCGCCGCGCAGGATTTCCGCGGCGGCGCGGACGGTTTCCTCGTTCCAGGACTGTCCGACGAGCGCAGCTTCGGTGTCGTGCGCGCGGATCGGCGTTGCGGCGACCCCGCCGAGCCCGATCTGCGCGGTGCGCACGAGACCGTCTTCGATGTCGAGCGCGAACGCGACGGCGACGCTGGAAATGTCGTCGAACCGCCGTTTGGCGACCTTGTGGAACGCCGTGGTTCCGGCCAGCGGCAAGGGAATCCGCACGGACCGGATCAGCTCGTCATCCCGCCGGACGCTCTGCCGGTAGCCGGTGAAGTACTCATCGAGCGGCACCTCGCGGTCTCCATCCACAGAGGACAGGACAACGCTCGCGCCGAGGGCCAGCAGCACTGGTGCGGAGTCACCGATCGGCGAACCGGTACCAAGGTTTCCGCCGAGTGTCGCGGCATTCCGGATCAGCCGCGACGCGAACTGCGGGATCAGCTGGCTCAGCAGCGGCACCCGGCCGTCGAGGCGGCGGTCCATTTCGGTGAGGCTCAGCCCGGCCCCGATTTCGATCGTCTCCGCGCCGATGTCCAGCGTCTGCAGCTCAGGCACGCGATCGATAGCGACGACGCAGTCCGCCCGGACACCGCGGATGTTCACCTCGACGCCCCAGTCCGTCGACCCGGCCACGAAAGTCGCGTTAGGACGGTCGTGGCGCAGCTGCAGGGCTTCGGTCCAGCTGGCGGGGCGGAGGTAATCCCGTCCGTCGCCATGCAGTTGTGTCGCAACGGGTTCCGGTGCGCTGCAGGCCCGCCGCTGCGCCAGCGGGTCCGACGCCGGGGGAGCGCCGAGCGCGTGCGCGGCATCGCGGATCGGCCGGTATCCGGTGCAGCGGCAGAGGTTTCCGCTCAGCGCGTGGATGTCGAAACCGTTCGGCGCGTGGTCGTCGCCGGTCGCGGCGCGGTCGCCACGGTAGTACTCGGCGGCCATGCTGCAGACGAACCCGGGAGTGCAGTACCCGCACTGGGATCCGCCGCGCACGGCCATTTCGTGCTGCACCGGGTGCAAGTCCTCAGTGGACCCGAGACCCTCGGCCGTCCACACCTCCTGCCCGTCCAGCGAACCGACCGGGGCGAGGCACGCGTTGATCGCGACCAGGTCCGTCGGCGATTCGACGCCGGGGCGCGCGACCAGGATCGCGCACGCGCCGCATTCGCCTTCGGCGCAGCCCTCCTTGCAGCTGGTCAGGCCCTGTCCGCGGAGCCAGTCCAGTGCCGTGGTGTGCACGGGAACGGCGCCGATCGCGGTGCGTTTCCCGTTGACGGTCACCTCGGGGTCGACCATCGGAGTTCCTCTCGTCTTTTCTCGGCTGGGGCCACGGCCGCCGACACGCCGCATCGGCGCAGGTCAGGGGGACCGTGGGGGAGTTCGCGGCACCGGGACTCTTGCCCGTGCGCGAGCGCGTGCCGAGCGGGGGAGACCGCTCAGCGGCGCGTTGGCCAGCCGTGCGCGACGCGCCCCTTGTTCCAAGCGGACTGGCGCGTGCGCTGACGGAGGTCGGCGAGCTGACCGGAGGTCAGAAGCATCGCGCACCTCCTCGAGAGCGAACGGAACGGGCGGTGCGGGCGCACCGCCGTCGACGAAGCGTAACGCCGGGCTCAGCGCGAGACAAGGGTCGGCGTCGCCCGAAAGGAGACCCAGGACACACGCCTAAATACCCCCATGGGGTATAAAGTTCGTGCCGTCGAGAACGAGCGAAGGAGAAACCGATGAACGTCAACGGCACCGCACTTTCGACCGGCGAAGTCCAGCTCGGCGTGGTGCACGCCCCGGCGACGGCGGGGGAGGACGGCGAGCTGTCGTTCACCGTCGCGACCGCCGACGGACAGCCGGTAACCAAATACGAGGAGGCGCACGGCAAGCAGTTACACCTGATCGTGGTTCGCAACGACGGCGCGCATTTCCGGCACCGTCATCCGGTGCTGGACCCGGAGACCGGCGTCTGGACGATCCCGTGGACTTGGGAAGCGGCAGGCACCTACCGCGTCTTCGCCGACGTGACTCCGGTGGGTGGCGAGAGCGTCACGCTGTCGCGGACGGTCGAGGTCGCCGGTGACTACCAGCCGCAGGCCGCGGAACCGGCCGCTGCCAGCGTCGTCGACAACTACGAAGTGACCCTTGAAGGCACGCTCGCGGCCGGTGCCGGAACGCTGCTGACCGCCCGCGTGACCCGCGACGGGCAGCCGGTCACTGACCTGGAGCCGTATCTGGGTTCGTTCGGCCACCTGGTCGCGCTGCGCCAGGGCGACCTCGCCTACCTGCACATCCACGCGCTCGACGACGGGAAGCCCGGACCGGAGATCCGCTTCCACGCCGAGGCTCCGACGACCGGCCGGTACCTGCTGTACCTGGACTTCCAGGCCGAGGGAGTCGTGCGCACCGCCGCCTTCGTCCTCGACGCGGTCTGAGCAGCTCTATGCCGTGCTGCCGTTCACCTTGAAGGGAAAGAGAAATGACTACCGCACAAGAAACCCGGCCGAACACGCTCCGCTGGTGGGCGCTCGGACTGATCGCCCTGGCCCAGTTCATGGTGATCATGGATACTTCGATCATCGGCGTCGCGCTTCCCCGCATGCGGGACGCCCTCGGATTCACACCCAGCACGCTGTCCTGGGTCTTCAACGCCTACGTGATCGCCTTCGGCGGCCTGCTGCTGCTCGGCGGACGACTATCGGATTTGTTCGGCGCCAGAAAGCTTTTCGCCGCCGGATGGGCGATTCTCCTGGCCGGTTCGGTGCTCGCCGGAGCTGCCGGGAACGTTCCGGTCGAACTCGCCGGCCGGATCGTGCAGGGCGCGGGAGCCGCGCTCATCGCCCCCTCCGCGCTGACGCTGTTGATGATGCTCTTCGGCAGCAAACCGAAGGAACTCACGAAAGCCCTTGCGCTATACGGCGCGGCGGCACCGGCCGGCGGTACCGCTGGAGTGTTCCTCGGCGGAGTGATCACCGAGTACCTGTCGTGGCCGTGGGTGTTCTACCTCAACGTGCCCATCGCGGTGCTCGCGCTGTTCGCCACTCGCGCCGTCCTGCCTGGGGGAGCGGCCGGAACCCGGGGCACGGTTGACGTTTTCGGCGCGCTGACCGTCACGCTCGGCCTGGGGACGCTGGTGTACGGGATCGTCCGTGCTCCGGAAGCGGGCTGGGCGGCCACCTGGATCGCGCTCGGCGCCGGTCTCGCGCTGCTCGCGGTTTTCGTTGTCCGGCAGGCGAAAGCCCGCACTCCGCTGATGCGGCTGTCGATCTTCCGTGCCCCGCGGCTCGGCGCGGCTAACCTGGCGCAGGTTTTCCTTGGCGCGGCGTGGATTCCGATGTGGTTCTTCCTGAACCTCTACCTGCAGCAGGTGCTCGGCTTCCGGGCCTTCCCGGCGGGTGCCGCGCTGCTGCCGATGACCGCGCTGATCATGCTGGGCATGATCGCCTTGGCCCCGCGAGTGATCGGGCGGTTCGGCCCGAAGCCGCCGATCGTCGCCGGGCTGCTGTTGCTGGCGGCCGGGCTGGGCTGGCTCGCGCTGGTGCGGGCGGACGGCAGCTTCTGGGTGGACGTCCTGCCCGCCTCGCTCGTCGCGGCGCTGGGGATGTCGCTGGCGTTCATCCCGTCGCTCAGCACGGCGATTTCCGCGGCCCGGCCGGAAGAAGGCGGGCTCGCGTCGGGGATCGTGAACACCGGCTACCAGGTGGGCTCGGCGCTGGGGCTGGCCGTGATGACCGCCCTGGCGGCCGCTTCCGGCGCGGGTGCGCTCGGTGACCCGGCGGCGCTGACGAACGGCTACTCGGTCGCGTTCGCAGGCTCGGCCGTGATCGCCCTGGTGGGTGCTGGCCTAGCGGCTGTGACCTTCCGCCGCCGGTAAAGCCGTGAGGGGAACCCTGAGGGAATCTGATTCCCTCAGGGTTCCCTCACGTCACGCCTTTGACTCGGCGGGCTTCCAGATGCGGGCGTGCAGGCCGACGAACAACAGGACAAACGCGACAGTCAGCAGGATGTGCCCCAGCCCGGCGATCCCGGCGATCGCCGCTCCGGATTCCTTGCCCAATACGGTGAGCGTGCCGTGCACGACCATTCCGCCGACCGTGACGAGCATCCCGGCGTGGTAGATCCAGAAGAACGGCGCGAACGACCTCGTCGCCGACAGCGTGAACACCTTGTCCAGCACCAGGACGATCAGGAACACCAGCGTGCCGAGCGCGAGCAGGTGGGTGTGCACAATGGACAGCTGGGTGTCGCCGGTGAAGTTCTTCGCCTTGGTCAGCTCGCGGAAGTACAGCCCGCCGAGCAGGCCGAGGATCGTGTAGATCGCGGCGGCCCAGTAGATCTTCTTCGTCATCGGTTCTCCTCGGCTCCGGCCCGGGCCGGCTGGTGGATCCGTCCGTCGACGACCTCGTGCACCGAGTCGACCCCTTCGAGGTGGGAGCGGTCGTGGGTGACCAGTACGGTTGCGGTCGCCTGTTGGTGCGTGATCGTAGTGAGCAGATCGACGACCGCCGCGCCGCGGTCGGAGTCCAGTGCGCTCGTCGGCTCGTCGACCAGCAGCACCGCGGGCTCGTTCATCAAGGCGCGCGCGATGTTCACCCGCTGCTGCTGCCCGCCGGAAAGCCGTCCCGGCCGGTGCGTCGCACGATCGGCGAGCCCGACGGCGTCGAGCAGCTCCTTCGCGCGTTTTGCCGCCGCGCCGCGCGGGGTTCCGCTCAGGTGCGCCATGACTTCCAGCTGTTCCATCGCGGTGAGCGACGCGAGCAGATTCGGTTGCTGGAACACAATCCCGATCTTGGTGCGCCGCAGTTCCGCGAGCGCGGCCCGGTCCAGATCGGTGGTGTCGACGCCGCCGACGACCACGCGGCCGCGATCGGGCCGGATGAGCGTCGCGGCGACGGCCAGCAGGCTCGACTTGCCGGACCCGGACGGTCCGACCACCGCGGCGACGCTCCCGGCGGGCACGTGGAGGTCGACCTGGTCGAGGGCGGTGAGGCGGGAATCGCCGTCGGGGTAGGTGAGGGTGATGCCGGACAGGTGCAGGCTCATCAGTGCGCTCCGGAGGTGAGGGCGGTCAGCGGGTCGACGGAGGTGATGCGGCGGACCGCGAGCGCGGCGCCGAGCACGCCGAGGACCACCAGCACCGCGGCCGGGCCGAGCAAGGTGCCCGCGCTGAGCACGAACGGCACCGTGCCCGACGCGACTGCGCCGAGCGCAGCGGCGAGTCCGGTCCCGAGCGCCGTTCCGCCGACCAGCAGTACGACAACCTGGCCGAGCGCGTCCCGGAGCAGGTACTTCGTGGTCGCGCCGAGCGCTTTCAGCACCGCGATGTCGCGGCTGCGCTGGATCGTCCACACGGTGAAGAACGCGCCGATCACCAGCGCGGAGATCACGAACAGGAAGCCGCGCATCAACTGGAGCGAGCCGTTTTCGGCCGAGTAGGAACCGATCGCGGACAACGCGTCGTCCTTCGTGACGGTGCGAGTGCCGAGGCGTGCGTCCGCTGCCGCGAGGTCGGCAGATTTGTCGGTGGTCACCGCGAGCACTGTCGCGTTTGGACCGGCGAGGTGCGTCCACACGACCGGGAGATGGCTGTACGACGCGTCTCCGTTGATGGCGGCCACGGTGACTTTCTGACCTTGCAGGGTGAGCTGGTCGCCTTCGTGCGCCTTCAACGCGTCCGCCGCGCCTGTAGACAACACGGCCGTGCCGGGCTTCGAGTTTTGGACCCCGAACGCCGCCAGCGTCGCGGTGCGCTCGCCGACCGCCGCGCTGGCCGTGCTGATCGCGATCGGCTCCGCGCTGGTCACCCCCGGAACACGGGCGTACTGGTCGGCCTGTTCTCGAGTCACTGTGGACTGTCCAAACGAGAGCGATCCGGTGCCGGGTTCGGCGAAGACCAGATGGTCGGCCTTCAACCCGGTGATCGCGGACGTGCTCTGCGCGGCCAGCCCCGCGGTGAGTCCGGACAGCAGCCCGACCAGCAACGTCATCAGCACGACGACGGTCCCCATCAGCGCGAACCGCCCCTTGGCGAAGCGCAGATCCCGCCACGCGACGAACATGTGCGTACCTTCCTTCTCGGTGTGCCCTCCAGCCTCGTCGTGAGTGGACGCGGGGACATCGCGCCGCGGATGGCCTCCCCGGAATCGATGGACGCACTCGCCGCTCAACCTTTCGATTGATGCGGATTCCCGGCGGAGCACGGACAATCGACCGCAGGAGGATTTTTGGTGAACCCGCACACCCTCGACCGGCCGTTGCGCGTCCTGCGCGTCTGCCTGCACCTCCTGCTGGCCGGACTGCTGGTGCTCGCCGTCGCGCGCGCGTTCTCCGACGGCGCGGCGAACGCGCCCGCGGTACTGGCGGGCGCGCTGGTGATGGGCGGCGTCTACACCGCGGGCCCGCTGCTGCCCCGCGTCGGCCGGTTGCCGGTCGCGACCGCCGGATGGCTGGCCGTGCTGGGCGTCGCGTGGCTAGTGCTGCTGTGGCTCACGCCGGACGGGGTGTGGCTGGCTTTCCCGCTGTACTTCCTGCAAATGCACCTGCTGCCGACCCGCTGGGGCCCGGTCGTCGTCGCGCTCACCACGGTCCTGGCGATCGCCGGTTTCACGCGCCACCAAGGCGGATTCAGCGTCGGCGTGATCATCGGGCCAGCGTTGGGTGCCGCGGTCGCGATCGCCACCGTGCTCGGCTACCAGGCGCTCTACCGCGAAAGCGAACAGCGGCGGCACCTCATCGAGGAACTGCGCGAGACCCGCAACGACCTCGCCGCGATGGAACACTCCGCCGGCGTCCTGGCCGAACGCGAACGCCTCGCCCGGGAAATCCACGACACCCTCGCGCAGGGCCTTTCGAGCATCCACCTGCTGCTCCGCGCCGCCGAACGCGCCCTGCCGGACCGTCCCGACGCCGCCGTCCCGCACGTGACGCAGGCCCGGCAAGCCGCCCAAGACAACCTCACCGAAGCCCGCCGCCTCGTCTACGCACTGGCTCCCGTTGAGCTGGAAGGCGCTTCCCTGCCCGCCGCCCTGGAACGCCTCTGCACGACCACGGCGCAGCGTTCCGGCCTGACCGTCCACTTCCACCTCAGCGGCACCCCGTTCGACGTGCCGACCGCATACGAGGTCGCCTTGCTGCGCATCGCCCAGTCCGCGTTGGCCAACACTGTCCTGCATGCCGCAGCCAGCCGCGCCGAGTTGACCTTGAGCTATATGGACACGAGCGTCACCCTGGACGCTGTGGACGACGGCATCGGCTTCGACCCGCAAGAAGTACGCAGCGGCAGCGGCTTCGGCCTGCCCGCGATGCGCGCTCGCGCCCGGTCTCTCGGCGGCTCGTGGACAGTGGAATCCGCACCGGGCAACGGCACCGCACTGGCGGTCAGCTTCCCCGTGGACCCGCGATGATCCGCCTCCTGCTGGCCGACGACCACCCCGTAGTCCGCGCCGGTTTGCGCGCCGTCCTGGAGACCGAGCCGGACCTCGAAGTGGTCGCCGAAGCCTCCTCCGCCGAGGAAGCCGTACGCTTGGCAGGCGAGGTGGACGTCGTGCTGATGGACCTCCAATTCGGCTCCGGCATGCACGGCTCCGAAGCCACTGCGGCGATCACTGCTTCGGCGGACGCGCCGAAAGTCCTGGTCCTGACGACGTACGACACCGACGGCGACATCCTGGCCGCCATCGAAGCAGGTGCGACTGGGTATTTGCTGAAGGACGCCCCACCGGAGGACCTCGCCGCCGCGGTGCGGAACGCGGCCACTGGACAGACCGTCCTGGCCCCTGCGGTCGCGCATCGGCTGATGACCCGCATGCGCACTCCCGCGGCCGCTTTGTCGCCCCGGGAGATCGAGGTGCTGGGTCTGGTCGCGGACGGGTTGTCGAATCTGGAGATCAGCAAACGGCTGTTCTTGAGCCAGGCGACGGTGAAATCGCATCTGGTGCACATTTACACGAAACTCGGGGTGGATTCCCGGACCGCGGCGGTGGCGGCGGGGAAGGAACAGGGCCTGATCCGCCGCTGACGGTTCGCGGCCGGGGTTTCAGCGGTGTGCGCGGAGTTGCCGCCTCAGGTGCCGTGAGGGGAACCCTCAGGGAATCAGGGTACGTGAGGGTTCCCCTCACGTACCGCAAGCCTGGCTCCCGGGCCCGCTGGCCGCTTCGTGCTCGGCGGGGTTCTCGCACCGCATCCAGGTGACGGGAGTAGTCCGGGCCGCCGGAGCGGGCGACAATACCCAAGGCCCACCGGGGAGGAGGCGCGCTGATGACCCTGTTCGCGATGGCCGTAGTCCTCCTCGCCGGGCTTGCCGGACCGCTCCTGGCCACCCCGAAACGCGCCCGCATCCCCATCGTCGTCGGCGAGATTCTGCTCGGAGTGGCAGTCGGCCGCACCGGGCTCGGCTGGGTGAAGGCCGACGACCCGATCCTCTCGTACGTAGCCTCCGCCGGGTTCGCGCTGGTGATGCTGGTGGCAGGCAGTCACGTGCCGTTGCGGGATGCGGCGTTGCGGGTCGCCACCGGGCGCGGGGCACTGCTGGCTGCGTTGGTGGGCGTGTTGTCCGTGCCTGCCGGGTTTGGCGTGGCGGCGCTCGTCGGCACCGGGCACGGGCTGCTGTATGCCGTGCTCCTCGCCTCCAGTTCCGCGGCGCTCGTGATGCCGGTGCTGGACGAAACGAAGCTCGCCACACCGCCCGCGCTCGCCTTGATCGTGCAGGTCGCGATCGCCGACACGGCGTGCATCGTGGCGCTCCCGCTGGCAGCCGCGCCGCAGAAAGCCGGGCGGGCGGCGCTGGGGGCGCTCGCGGTCATTGCGGCGGGAGCAGTGTGGTTTGTGGTGCTGCGGTGGCTGCATGCCCGCGGCCTCGTCGACAAAGCGCACGATCTCAGCAAGTCCCGGCACTTCGGCCTTGAGCTCCGGATCGCGTTGATTGTCCTTTTCGGACTCGCGGGGCTGGCTCAGCTGGTCGGGGTGTCGGTGATGCTGGCGGGGTTTGTCGCCGGGCTCGCGCTGGCCGCGGTGGGGGAGCCGCGGCGGCTCGCGCGGCAGCTGTTCGCGGTGACGGACGGGTTTCTCGGGCCGGTGTTTTTCGTGTGGCTGGGGGCATCGCTCGATTTGCGCGCGCTCGGCCAGCATCCGGTGATGCTCGTGCTGGCGGCGCTGATCGCGGCCGGTTCGGTCGTGGTCCACGGTGCGACGCGGCTGCTGGGACAGCCGTTGCCGCTGGCTGTGCTCGCGGGCGCGCAGCTGGGCGTGCCGGTTGCGGCGGTCACGATCGGCACGCGCGAACAATTGCTCGCTCCGGGCGAGGGCGGGGCGATTCTCGCCGCGGCGCTCATCAGCGTCGCGGTGACCGCTTGGGCCGCATCCCGTGCGGTCAAAGAACGAACCGACGAATCGAGGGAGGCGTCATGAAGGAACACTGGAAAGACGAACCGGACGATCACGATTATCCGGCAGCATTCGACTATCTCACCCTCGTCGCACCCGAGGAGACCGTGACCGGCCTGGTCGCTCAGCTGAAGCAGGCGGAACTGACGCACCGCAAAGCCAAGGACATCCTCCGCGCGAGCAGATTGAAGCTCCTGCCCGAGGACAACGCGCACGTCGCCAAGGACCTCGAGAAGGTCAAGGACGGCAAGGCGCTCTCGCCGGTCCTGCTCGTCCGCGGCCACGGCCACCCCGGTTTCGCGACCGCCGACGACCTGGTCATCGCGGACGGTTACCACCGCGTGTGCGCTTCGTATCACCTCGACGAAAATGCCGACATTCCGTGCAAATTGATTTGATGCCCGGTCTGGATTCCGAAATGATTGCGAAGGCCCGCCGGTCGTAACGCCTGTTCCTGGCTGTCGATCTTTCGATGCGAGATCGACGAGACAGGCGGAGCGAGTGGACGACCACAACATCGAGAGTCACCCGGACCTGATGGATCCGGATTGGCAGCGGCATGCCGAGAAAGAAGCCTGGACCGGCCTGCGCCGCGACCGGCGACGGGCGCGCCGGCGCAGGCTGGTGACCATCGTGGCCGCGGTGGTGATCGTCGTGGCGGCGGCCGGGTTTTACCTGTGGAAGCAGGGGACGGCCCCGGAGGAGATCGCCGGGAGCAGCCCGGCCGTGCTCACGCCGACCACCACCGCGCCCGCGCCGACCGACCTTCCCGACTCCGGGCACGTCGACCTGCGGCGGCCGTTCGACAACACGCCGGCGCAGAACTGGCCCGAGGGCATCGCCGGGCTGACCGTCCCGGCTCCGGCGAAGGTCGGCTCGTTCTCCGCGAAGCAGGTCGGCGACGCGCAGGAACAGGTCAAGCACGCGGTCGAGGTCGCGCAGTTCGACAAGGACGTGCTGGAGGGGCACCACCCGGACGGCTACATCGGGCTGTTCGCGCCGGACTCCCGGGCGGATCTCCACGCCAACCCGCAGGAATACCTGATCTACCTCGAGGACGGTTACCACCTCCTGCCCGTGCAGCCGAGGATGACGGGGAAGATGACCGTGCGGCCGGGCAAAGCCGGGGAGCTGTACCTGCACGTCTCGTACGTGGTGGCTTACGCC
Source organism: Amycolatopsis sp. NPDC003676 (assembly GCF_053587275.1). Classification (NCBI taxonomy): domain Bacteria; kingdom Bacillati; phylum Actinomycetota; class Actinomycetes; order Pseudonocardiales; family Pseudonocardiaceae; genus Amycolatopsis; species Amycolatopsis sp. NPDC003676. The sequence goes on along the minus strand of NZ_JBSFNS010000099.1, from coordinate 2,752 downwards.
TTCGACCCCGGCAGCCACGTGGTCGAGGGCCCGGCCGACCTGGAGCCGTTCGTGCGGACCGACGACGACTACGTCATGCGCAGCGGCACGGGCTGGGGGCCTGGCAGCCGCGGCCTGTGGCTGGGCAAGTACGGCGGGTTCACCACCGCCGCCTCGTGCGACGCCGCCAAGAAGCGCCTGCTCGCTCCCGCGTTCGCCGATCCGTACTTCACCGGTCCCTCGGTGACGCCGGAGCCGGGGCAGTTCGATCCGAACAAACCCGTTCCGACGAAGGGAAACTGCGAAGAGTGACAGGTGCCGGAACCGATCGGGGATTCTCCTGACAGCCGCCGGAGCCCGGACCGGTACCATCACTCCCGATGATCACGAATGTGTCTCGGCGGTCCGGGTCCGGCGCCGTCGCCCCGTGGCGGGTCGACGAGGTCGGGCGGAAAGTGCGGCTGCGCGAGGTCCGCCCCGGCGACCAGCGCACCCTCGCCGGATTCGACCGGGACTCCGTGCGCGTCCGGGATCCCCAGGTCGGCGGCTACCGGCACTGGGCGACGCACCGCGGGCACGCCTCGCCGGACGGGTTCCACTTCGCGATCGAGACGCTGCACAACCGGACGCTGGTCGGCTCCGTCTGGGTCGAAACGGACCCGTACTCCGGCCGGTTCAGCTACGGCGTCGGGATCGGCCCGCAGCACCGCCGCTGCGGTTACGCCGCCGACGCCGTCGCGCTGCTGCTGGCGTTCATGTTCGAGCGGTGCCGGTACCGGGCGTGCGAGGTGAGCGTCAACGGGAGCAACTTCGCGTCGTTGTCGCTGCACGGCGAGCTGGGCTTTCGCGAGGCGGCGCGGCTCCGTGACGAGGAGTTGCTGCGCGGGGAGATCAAATACCCGGTCCTGATGAGCATCACCGCCGAGCAGTTCGCCGCGCGAAACCTGGCGCTGGCGGCTCGCGGCGCCGGCCGGTCGTCGTCGCGCGGACGGCATTGGCGAGTCCAGCGCCCCGGACGGCACCGCCGCATCGCCTACTCCGCCGGCAGCTAGCTCCCATTTCTCCAAGCCCCCAGCGCACCGATCTGCGACGCTGACCGGGTGATCAACCGCATCATCGCCTACGTCGAAGGCTCCGATGACGCCGCGACCCGCGACTTCTACGTCAACGTGCTCGGACTCGACGTCGCCATGGACGATCCCGTTCTCGGCCTCCGCAGCGGCGACGACCCGGCCGCCCTGGTGCTCGTCCTTCTGCCCGGCAGCACCGATCCCTTGCCGCGCTTGGGTATTGACCTCGGCGAACCGGAGGCGGTCGAGCGAGCCCACGCCGAAGCGGTCCGGCGCGGGCTGTGCGTCGTCTATCCGCTCACCGACGAATCCTGGGGCGTGCGGCGGTTTTTCGTCGAGGATCCGGGCGGCACCGTCGTCAACGTGCTCGCCCACCTAACGGGCAGTTCGCGCACCGAGTAGAAGATCGCGTTCTCCTTGAACTCCAACCGATCCAGCGGCACGGCCAGCTCCAACGTCGGCACCCTCCGGCGCAACGTGGCGTACGCGATCTCCAGCTCCACCCTGGCCAGCGGCGCGCCGAGGCAGAGGTGCCGTCCGTAGCCGAACGCGACGTGGTGGCGCGCGGACCGGCGGATATCGACCCGGTCGGGATCCGGGAAGGCCAGCGGATCCCGGTTCACGGTGCTCTTCGCCGCGACGATGCCCTCGCCCGCGCGGATCAGCTGCCCGCCGATCTCCAGATCCGCCAACGCCACGCGCCGCGCCTCGGTGTGCGTGATCGACAGGTACCGCAACAGTTCTTCCACCGGATCGGCTGACGCGTCGTGGAACTGCTCGCGGTGCGTCACCAGCACCGCCGTGCCCAACGCGATCATGGCAGCGGTGGTGTCGTGACCTGCCACCAGCAGAAGTTGACCCAGCACGGCGATCTCGTTCGGGGTCATCGCCTCGCGTTGTTCGACGGCGAGCTTGCTCAGCAAATCATCGTCCGGTTTCGCGGCTTTCGCAGCGACGAGGTCCTCCAGATACGCGTTCAGCTCCTCGCTGGCAGCCACCGCGCGCGCCGGATCGGGGTCGTCCATGACGAGCGTGCGGGCCACGCCCTGGAAGAAATCGCGATCCGCGTAGGGGACGCCGAGCAGTTCGCAGATCACCAGCGAGGGGAGCGGCATCGCGAACGCCTCGACCAGATCGGCCGGGTTCGGTCCGGCGAGCATCCGATCGAGGAGATCGTCGACCAGCTGCTGGATCCGCGGCCGCAGCGCCGCCATTTTCCGGACGGTGAATTCCGGGGCCAGGATGCGCCGCTGCGCGGTGTGCTCAGGAGGATCCATCTGCATCAACGTTTTCATCTGCGCGTCGCGCGCCTTGCTGACCGCGTTGGTGTGCGGGAAACCGGGCTGCGTGACGTCGACGCTGACGCGCGGATCCGCGAGCACCGCACGGACATCGGCGTACCGGGTGATCAGCCACGGCTCGCTGCCGTCCCACAGCCGCACCCTCGACACCGGCGCCCGGTTCGTCAATCCGGGCGCGGGGGCGAAGGGGCAGCCCGCCGCCCTCGCCATCGGGAAGGTTTCGCCGTCGGTCATGTGAGCTCCTCACGTTGGGGTTCGGAGCTGAAGCATGGCTTCGCGGGCGGTCCCGGTAATCAGGCAAAACGGACGTGAAGCGCGTCACAAGGGGGCTTCCCGCGAAAAGTACGTGAGGGGAACCCTGAGGGAATCAGATTCCCTCAGGGTTCCCCTCACGTACTTTTC